>JAJAZB010000494.1 GCA_026785975.1 Cytophagaceae bacterium
AATCTATGTTGCACAACCTCCCCGCCGAACCCATGCGCCAGAACTACGCGGCCTACACGCCCGAGGACTTCGGGGTGTGGCGCATTTTGCACGAACGACAAATGGCCCAATTACCGCCAATTGCCTCGCGGGCCTACCTCGACGGAATGAAAAACGTGCAGTTCAGCGCCGACAAGATTCCCAATTTTGAGGAAACCAACCGCTTGCTAAAACCCCTGACGGGTTGGGAAATTTTCGTGGTTCCGGGCTTAATTCCGAACCGGCCTTTTTTTGAACTGATGCAGGCGCGCTGCTTTTGCGCCTCCACCTGGCTGCGTAGTCGCGAGCAACTCGACTACCTCGAAGAACCCGATATGTTTCACGACGTGTTTGGGCACGTGCCCTTGCTTTCCAATCAATCGGTGTGTCATTTCCTGGAAGAATTGGCCCGGATTGCCCTGCGTTTTATCGACGACCCCGAGGCGGTCGAGGCCATTGCCCGGCTGTACTGGTACACCATCGAGTTTGGGTTGATTCGGGAGGCCGGGCAGATGAAGATTTACGGCGCGGGCATTCTGTCGTCGTCGGGCGAAAGCCATTACTGCTTCGAAGACCCCGCCCGCTGGTTGCCTTACGACGTGCGTACGTTGCTGGCCACGCCCTACATCAAGGAGCATTATCAGGAGCAATACTTTGTGATTGATTCTTACGAACAACTTTTCAACTCCACGGCCATTATCGAACGGGAACTGGAAGAACTCATGCGGCAAAAACACCTGCAAGCCGCTTAAAAAGCAACCAACTTTATCATGGAAACCCTTGAATTAACTACCCGCCAGGCGGCCGAGCGTGCCGCGCTCAGTTCCACGTCGTCCGTCGATTTTCTTCCCCTCCACGGCACCGACTACATCGAGTTATACGTGGGCAATGCCCGGCAGGCCGCGCACTATTTCCAGACGGCCTTCGGTTTTCAACCCCTGGCCCATGCCGGTTTGGAAACGGGCTTACGCGACCGCGAAAGCTATGTGTTGGTGCAGGATAAAATCCGCCTGGTACTCACCAGCCCGCTCACTGGCGGTACCGACATCGGGCGGCACGTCGATCGGCATGGTGACGGCGTAAAAGTCGTCGCGCTTTGGGTAGACGATGCCGAAGATGCCTTCCACCAAACGGTGAGCCGGGGCGCAAAACCCTACCTGGAACCCACGACCGAAACCGACGAACACGGCACGGTGCGTCGGTCGGGGATCCAGACCTACGGCGAAACCGTCCACGTTTTTGTTGAGCGTAAAAAGTACAAAGGTGTATTTTTGCCCGGTTTTCAGGAGTGGAAACCCCGCTACCAGCCCATCCCGGCGGGCCTGCTCTACATCGACCACATGGTAGGCAACGTAGGTTGGAACGAGATGAATACCTGGACGGCTTTCTATGCCAACGTTATGGGATTCAGCCAGTTGGTCAGTTTTGACGATAAAGATATCTCGACCGACTACACCGCGCTGATGAGCAAAGTGATGAGCAACGGCAATGGGCGGATTAAATTTCCGATCAACGAACCCGCCGAAGGCCGCAAAAAATCGCAGATTGAAGAGTACCTCGATTTTTACGGCGGGCCGGGCGTACAGCACGTCGCCGTGGCGACCAACGACATCATCGAAACCGTCACCGCACTGCGCAATCGCGGCGTTGAGTTTCTGCAAGTACCTGAAAGCTACTACGTTGATTTAAAACAGCGCATTGGAAAAATCGACGAGGAAATCAGTGAATTACACAAGTTAGGTATCTTGGTCGACCGGGATGAAGAAGGCTATCTACTCCAGATTTTCACGAAACCCGTCGTGAGTCGGCCCACGCTATTTTTTGAAATCATCCAGCGAAAAGGGGCAAAATCATTCGGAAAAGGTAATTTTAAAGCGCTCTTCGAAGCCATCGAACGCGAACAGGCTCTGAGGGGAACGCTTTAAATTAGGAATTACGTGTATTGGTTCACGAGGTTATACACTGGTTAGATTGCCCCAACTTTGCCAAAGGCTACGCTACGCGCCCCGGTTCTAAAACTTTGCCAAAGTTTCGGGTACAACCTCGTGAACCAATACAATTACGAATTAGGAATTGAAAAGACAGCCTCTCAAGTCTAAAATCACGAATTGAACGACCCGATCCCGATGTATTTAATTCCTAATTCGTAATTCCTAATTGAAATCATGACCACCAATCCAGCCGACGAACGCGCGTATTTTTTTAAGATTGATACCACGATCAAGAAAATCCGGAATTCGCTGCAACGCCAACTCGATGAAGCCGGTTTCGACCTGACCGTCGACCAATGGGTACTGCTCGACCATGTGTGCCGCAACCCCGGCATCAATCAGACGGAACTGGCCGAAATGACGGTGAAAGACACACCCACGGTCACCCGAATTCTGGATTTGCTCATTCGGAAAGACCTGGCCGAACGTCGCCCCGATGCCACCGACCGCCGTAAGTTCAGCCTGCACCTGACACCCGCCGGGCAGACCCTGTTCGATCAGGCATTGCCCATCGTGGTGGCCGTGCGCCGGAAGGGTTGGGGGGATATGTCGGACACGGATTACCAAAACCTCACTCGAATTCTGGATTCGATTCACCAGAATGTCAGCCGTTAATCAAAAGCCTTTTCCGTGGGCCATAAACTAATTTCATGCCACTCAATTCCTGGGTCGAAATACCCTTTGATTCTGATTTCACGCTGGTCAATTTGCCCTACGGTGTGTTTTCGAGCGATGGTCGATCGCCTCGGGTAGGGATTGCTATTGGCAATTATATTCTTGATTTACAGGCCGTTGCCGAGCTTAATTTCTTTAACGAACCAAACCTCCCTCCCTTCGTTTTTGCCCAGCCGACCCTGAATGAATTCATGGCCTTGGGTCGGCCCGTCTGGCAGGCCGTGCGGCGGCAATTGACCGAACTTTTACAGTCGGATTTTCCCGAAAAAGAACGGCTCATTCCCCTGCTGGTACCCCAGGCTGAAGCCGTCCTGCACCTACCGGTTCGGGTGGGCGATTACACCGATTTTTACGCCAGTGAGTACCACGCGACCAACGTGGGCAAACTTTTCCGGCCCGATCAACCGCTGATGCCCAACTGGAAACACCTCCCCGTGGCCTACCACGGGCGGACTTCATCGGTGGTGGTTTCGGGCACTGATTTTCGCCGACCCAACGGGCAGGCCTTACCAGCCGGGGCCGATACCCCCGAGTTTGGCCCCTCCAAAGCACTCGATTTTGAGTTGGAAATGGCGGCTGTCGTGGGGCGCGACTCGGTGTTGGGTGAAGCCGTTTCGATTGCTGACGCTGAGGGGTTTATCTTCGGATTTGTGCTGCTCAACGATTGGTCGGCCCGGGATATTCAGCGCTGGGAATACCAACCGCTGGGACCTTTTTTGGGAAAAAATTTTTGCACGTCGATCTCCCCCTGGGTTGTACCTCTGGACGCCCTGACGCCTTTCCGGGTGGCAGGCCCCGTGCAGGAACCGCCGGTTTTGCCGTACTTGCACCCCCAAGAATCAACGCATTTCGACGTCGCACTGGAGGTACTGTTGGGCGGAAGTACTTTCGAGAACCAATCCATCAGCCAGTCCAACCTGAAGTATTTGTACTGGAGTTTTGCGCAAATGCTGGCTCACCACACGGTCAACGGCTGTCCGCTCCGGGTGGGCGATTTGCTCGGTTCGGGCACGATTTCCGGCCCAACATCCGACAGCCTCGGTTGCCTCCTCGAAATGACCCAGGGCGGTAAAATCCCTCTGGTTTTACCGAACGGACTGCAACGCCGTTACCTCGAAGACGGCGACCGCGTCATGTTGCGGGGCTTCGCCGGTGAAGGCTCGAATCGGGTGGGTTTTGGCGAAGTGACGGGGAAAGTTTTGGGGTTGAGGGTTTGAGGTTTGAGGGTTTGAAAAGTTTGAGATATTGAGGCTGTTTAGGATTTCGGTTTTCAATATGCAGGGTTACTTTCCAAGTCTTTTTTTATCTTTTTCTTTGTCATCCCGACGCAGGAGGGACCTTGCCGGGTGGCGAATACAAGGTCCCTCGTTCCTCGGGATGACAAAGAAAAGTTTTAAACCTTGTCAAACCCCTCAAACCTTCAAATTGAGCGAAGATTCATGAAAACCATCGACCCCGCCCAAACGACCCTGCGCGACCTGTCGGGCTACCTCAACGGGGCCATCGCGCCCCGGCCCATCGCCTTTGCCTCCACAGTGGATGCGGCCGGGCGGGTCAATTTGAGTCCGTTCAGCTATTTCAACGTGTTTGGATTAAACCCGGTTACGCTCGTATTTTCGCCCAACAACCGCGCCCGTGACAACACGCCCAAACACACCCTGCTCAATGTGCAGGAAGTGCCGGAAGTCGTTATCAACCTGCTGGATTACAGCCTCGTGCAACAGGCTTCGCTGGCCAGTGCCGAGTACCCGAGGGGCGTTAATGAGTTTGTGAAAGCGGGTTTTACCGAAACGCCTTCCGAGCGCGTCCGCCCGCCGCGCGTGGCCGAATCGCCGGTGTCGTTTGAATGTCGGGTGCAGCAAATCATTCCCGTGGGGCAAGGCCCCGGCGCGGCCAATCTGGTTATTTGCGAAGTGCTGCTGATGCACATTTCCGAAAAACTGCTCGATGAAAACGGGAAAATAGATTCGCGCAAAACCGATTGGGTGGGCCGCATGGGCGGCGAGTGGTATTGCCGCGCCTCGGGCAACGCGGTTTTTGAAGTGGTTCGGCCCAACCAACGTCTGGGGATTGGCTTCGACCAATTGCCCGAAGCCGTGCGCAACAGCCGGATTCTGACGGGCAACGAACTGGCTCAACTGGCCAACATCGAAGCGCTACCCGAACAGCCCAAGATTCTGGATTTTTCACGGGAAAACCAGAATCTGCCCGCCGATGCCGACGAGCGCCACCGCCGGGCCAGTCAATTCCTGGCGGGTGGAGATCGCGAGAAAGCCTGGTTGATGCTGCTGGCCTGAAGCGCAAATAACCCCTAAATCCCCTAAAGGGGACTTTTTAATAGCTGAGAAAAGTCCCCTTTAGGGGATTTAGGGGTGCATATTTCATGAGTCTTTAAAGAGTCATTTCATCCTAAATCGTAATTTTATGAACGCTGAAGCCATCACCGAGCGCCTGCTCGACCGCCTCTGGGCCGGGTATTGCAACCGGGTTCCTTTCGCCCGTACTTACGCCGAGTTGGTGCGGCAAAAAGGCGGCACGGTCGTCAATGACCACTGCGCTTTCCGCACGTTCAACACCCACACCGGGCAGCAGACGCCGGGTTTTACGGCCATCGGCCACGTGCTGGAGAGTTTGGGGTATATGAAAAAAGACCCGTACCATTTTTTGAGCAAACACCTCAATTCCTTTCATTACGAACACCCCAGCGACCGCTTTCCGAAGTTCTTCGTCAGTCAGCTTGAAGTACACGAATTGCCCGAGGAAACGGCTCAACTCATCAATCAGGCCGTTGCCGACACGCCCAGCCTATTGGCTGGCGGCCCTGAGCATTCGTTAGCCGAACTCAAGGCCAAAGGGGAATTGTCGGAAGAAAGCGGTCAGCAACTCGTAGAGACGTTGGTTGGTTTTTTCACCCGTCCCTGGGTTCCACCCTTGCGTTCAACGGTTGAAACGGTTAACAAAACATCGCAATTCGGGGCCTGGACACTGCTGCACGGCAATTCCGTCAATCACTTCACAGCGTACATCAACCACCAGCACGTAGCCGACTGGCCCGACATCGAAGCCACCATTGAAGGGTTGAAAGCCGCCGGTGTACCCATGAAGCCCGACATCGAAGGCGAACGCGGCAGCAAACTCCGCCAGTCCTCGACCCAAGCCGTCACCGATCGCTGCGCCGTTCGCGAAGCCGATGGGTCGCCGGGCGAACTGGAATGGACCTACGCGTACTACGAACTCGCCGAGCGCGGTTACATCGAAGTCAACGGCGAACGCCAATGGTTTAACGGATTTCTGGGCGAACAGGCCACGAATTTGTTTGAAATGACGAAAAATAAGGAGTGAGTAGTGGGGGGGGGGGGGGGGGGGGGGCGGGTGAGTAAACACGCGACGGGCAAAAAACCCCGCCAAACACCCAAAAAACCACCCCCACCCCCCCCCGCCCGACATTGGT
>JAJAZB010000495.1 GCA_026785975.1 Cytophagaceae bacterium
GGAGAGGGGCCGGGGCGGTCCGACGGGTCGGTGAGGCTTTACGGAAATTCACCTCAAAAAAACCACCACCTTTTCCCCAATATGAAAGTAGCCGGGTTTAGTTTTATTCGGAATGCTCTTCAGTACGATTACCCGATTGTCGAAGCCATCCAATCCGTGTTGCCGCTTTGCGATGAATTTATCGTGGCCGTTGGGCAGTCGGATGATGATACACTCGGGTTGATTCAAGCCATTGGTTCCGATAAAATCAAAATCGTCCACACGGTTTGGGATGACACGGCGCGGGAAGGCGGGCGCGTGTTGGCGCAGGAAACGGATAAAGCCTTGACGGCAATTTCGCCCGATGCCGATTGGGCTTTTTACATTCAGGGCGATGAGGTTTTGCACGAAAAATACATTCCGGTGGTCCGGGAGGCTATGCAGAAGTACCTGACCGATGAGCGCGTAGACGGGCTTTTGTTCCACTACCTGCATTTCTACGGCTCGTACCGGTACGGGGGGGATTCGCCGCGCTGGTACCGGCGCGAAATCCGGGTGATTCGAAATACCGGCGAAGTCGTGGCTTACCGCGACGCGCAGGGCTTTCGCACGCGGGCTAATCGCAAGCTCAACGTCCGGCAAATTGCGGCGTACATCTACCACTACGGTTGGGTGAAACCGCCCGAAAAACAGAAAAGCAAAATCAGTAATTTTAATCGCTACTGGCACAGCGATGAGCAAATGCAAGCCGTTGGCCAGGAGGCCGATGCCTTTGATTACAGCCAGGCCGATTCGCTGGCGCTGTTTACCGGTACGCACCCGGCGGTGATGCAAACCCGGATTGCCGCCTCAAACTGGACGTTTGATTTCGATACCCGCCGTAAGCGGTACTCGCTCCGGTTCCGGTTCTTGAATTTTGTCGAGAAACTAACGGGCTGGCGGATGGGCGAGTACAAAAACTACATCCGCCTGCGGGATTGACGTAAATAATGGAATCCGAATCGGCTACGACGTTGGGCAGCGGGTGCCTCCCCAACGCTTTACGCGGCGATTGGGATCACGGAAGTTCTTCACTTTCAGCTTCGTGTAGGCGGGCGGTTTTACCTTAGTTTTGGCATCGAGGGGCATGGCCACAAAATCGAGCACGGGCATAAACGTATTTTTCTCGGCGGTTTCGGGTTCGACGGGGAAGAGATGTTCGCTTTTGAAGTCAAACTTTTCAAACTCGTAATCGTGCATGTAAATAGTAATGTACCCATCCCGGCTGTACCGCGAGGCGATGGAACTGGGCGGCATCATCTTCAAATATTTCGTAGCCTCCTGCATATCCTTACTGCTCGATAGGGAGTCTTTGAAAAATTCGGTGTAAAGCCGCGAGCGATTATAGAGGTAAATAAAGTTGGTCGAGTCGAGATTGATGGCCGTGTTGAGGTAGTGGTGGGAAGCGTCGCGTTTGGACGCGTTGGCAAACATGACACCCATGTTGTTGATGGCAATTTTACTCAAATAAGCCTCGTAACTACGAAAAGCCTGGTCGTAATTTCGGATGTTTTTATACACATTGCCCGCATTGTTGTTGTAAAAACCCCGCGCCGAATCCAGTTCCTGCGCCTGCTCAAAGTCTTTCAACGAGCGTTGGTAAAAGTCCTGCGCACCCCTAAAATCCTTCGCCCGCTCGCTTCTCAGCCCGATGTATGATTTGACAATGCCCCGGTTGTTATACAAAAATGCCTTTGGTGTCCGGTTGATGAGGCTATCGTAAAGACGCAGGGCCTCATCCATGCGGTCAAGTTCCAACAAGGTGATAGCCAGTCCGTTGAGGGCGTTGAGGTTGTGCGGATTGGAATTGGTCGCGTGCCGAAAATTCTCGTGGGCTTTGTCGAAATAATCAAATTTCAGCAGCAGGTTGGCGCGGTTGGTGAGCAGGCGGTCATTATCGTAATCCAGGCGGATCGCCTGCTCGGCATAATTGAGGGCCGCAGGATAACTCCGCACCTGAATGTGGCTTTCGCTCAAGCCCGCCCAGGCCACCGGGCTGCGGGCGTTGAGTTTGCGAGCGACTTCAAAAAGAGGATACGAATCTTGTCCGCGCCCGCCCGACCGCAGGATGCTGAAGCCCTGTGTGACGTAAAAATCGTAGTGTTCGCGGTTTTTAGGATTGAGGGCCTCCCCCGACAGGCGAAAGTGCCGTACCGCTTGCTTAAACTCCCCCATCCGGTAGCAGGTAATGCCCCGGCCCAGGTGCGCCAACCGGCTCGTCGAGTCCAGGCTCAAAGCCTGGTCGTAGGAATGGGCCGCCTGAAGGTAATCGTGCAGGCTACACAGGGCGTTGCCTAGGCCGGTGTGCGCTCTGAATGAATTGGGAGCCAGTTTTATGGCCTTTTGGTATTGAAGCGTGGCCTTCTCAAACAACTTCTGCCGGTAATACGCGTGGCCCAGCCCCAGCAGCGCGTCGAGGTGACGATTCCGGTCGTTGGTTTTAAAATATTCTTCAAAGTACCCGGCGGCCTCCGCCCACTTTTTTTCGGCCAGGGCCGCCTGCCCCAACTGCGCGTACAGCACCGGGTGGCTGGTTTCGTCGAGGGCCTGGCGGTAGTATTTGAGGGCTTCGCCGTAGCGTTTCTGGATCATCAGCGCGTCGCCCCGGGCCATGCGGTAGCGCAGTTCGTTGGGATTGGCCGCAATGGCCTGACGAAAATACTGCTCGGCCTGCCCCACGTTGTTGCGGCCATCCAGGGCGTTGAGGCGTAAATTGGCCAAGCCCTTGTTGAAAGCCAGTTTATCAGTGGTTGCTTTCGTGTGCGGCGCGACCGAAAGATCGAGCAGGCCGTTTTCGTAATCACCCGCCTGGCACTCGGCCACCCCGAGGTTGAACGGGGCCAGGGCAAACCCCGGCGAACTGCGCAGAAGTTTGGCGGCATCTTCAAAATTATTGAGTTGAAGTTCGACCAGGGCCAGGTTGTAGCGCACCGTGTCGTTGGTTGTACCGAGGCGAACCAGAATGGATCGGGCCGCTTGGAGGTTCCCTTTTTTGGCATGGATCACCGCCTGATTATTGGCCCGCTTGAGGGTATCCTCGACGCGCCGGTCGAGCAGCAATTTGTCGGCTGGACCTTCCCCGAGTGAGTGAATAGCAACGGCAACGGGCCAAAAAGCCACCACCAAAATAGGTAGCCAACGGTAGAGCATCAGGACGAGGAGGAAGGTGAAAGAACGTTAAATCTAAGCCTTTAGCCCGTGAAATACAACGCTTCCCCGGTTTTGCCCCCGGTTTTACTGGAAAAATTCAAATTTCAAGTAGACTTTTAATGTTTTCCGCGAATGACTGGCCGGTTTGAATCCGGGTATTCGCCTTGTCGCGGAGGGTGAGGAGGTAGCGGCCACTGAAGTGTTTCTCCAATTCCCGGATCAAGGTTTTGTTGACGATGATCGACCGGCTCACTCGTAAAAACTGCGCGGGCAGCCGGGCTTCCAACACCGACAGCGTGTAGCTGGTCAGGTATTTTTGCCCATCGGTGGTCAACAGAAAAACGTATTTGTCGTCGGCCTCGAAGTGACTGACTTCGCTCAGGGACAGAAGCAGAATTTTGTGACCCGATTTCACCGAAATCGACGTCAGTTCCTGCCTGGGTTGGACCTGTTGCAGCAGGCGGAGCAAATTGTCCTGGAAACCAGCCGAGGCGTTCCGGGCGTTTTTCAACTTCTGAATCGTCCGCAGCAGACGCTCTTCTTCAATCGGTTTGAGCAGGTAATCCACCGAATTTTCTTCAAATGCCTTGACGGCGTAAGCATCGTAGGCGGTTGCAAACACCACCATCGGCGGATTCCGGAGTTGCGCCAGCATCTCAAAACCGTTGAGCACGGGCATTTCAATGTCGAGAAAAATCAATTCGGGTTGCAACGCTTCGATTTGCTCCAGTCCTTCGGCCCCATTGGCCGCCGTACCCACGATGTCGAACACCTCGGGGTGGCGGGTCAATAATCGTTCGAGACGACTGAGGGCCAGTTTTTCGTCGTCGATGAGGAGGGTACGGAGAGGCATCGCTACTGATTTTGAATGAGTGAATGAGTGAATGAGCGAATGAATGAATAGCGGTCCGCCGCTGCGGGCTGACGCAAACTGTCTTTCTATTCATTCATTCGCTCATTCACTCATTCAAAATTGATTGACCGCCAACTCAACGGCGGCTTCGGCGGTGAGGGCTTTGGGTACGAGGCTGATTTTCACGTGTTTCTGGGGTTGGTTGACCAGTTCGAGCGTCGCGTCGGGGCCGCAGAGTAGGCGCAGTTTATCCCGAATGCTTTGCAAACCGTACCCACTCCCGAGATTTTCGGGGAAGGGCGGGCCGTTGTCGTGCAGGCAGAAAATCAGCCGGTCTGCTTTGGCTTCGATCACCAACCGGATTTGCCCGTCGTCGGCCCGTTTGGAAATGCCGTGTTTGATGGCGTTTTCGACGAGGGGTTGCAGCAAAAAGCGCGGAATGAGCCGCTGACGCAGGCGTTCATCCTGGAGTTCGATGGAGTAACTCAGGCGCTCATCAAACCGCACTTTTTCCACATCGAGGTACGTACTCACCATTTCCAGTTCGTGGTCGACCGTGTCGTAGTATTGACTTGTGACGGAGGTACTGTACCGGAAAAACTTCGACAGCAACAACGTCATCCGCTCGGCTTTGTCGGGATCGGTGTGGACCAGACTGGCGATGGAATTGAGCGCGTTGTGCAGAAAATGCGGATTGATTTTAGCCTGGAGGGCGTCGAGTTCGGCGCGGGTTTTCAGTTCGTTCAACTTCAACATCTGCGCCTCTTGTTCCCAAAACCGCACCGACTGGTAGCGCTCGCGGGTGAGCCAGTAGTAGAGCAGGCAGGCGGTGATGACCGGCGGCAGGAGATAAAACGGATTGAAACTGATTTCTCGCTGACTGGCGGGCATGGTCTGGTAGATTTTGGACCAGTACAAATAGCCCACGATGTAAGAAAAAAGAACATCCATCACCAGCGTCAGGAACGCAATCAGGGCGTAATGTTTCCAGGTGATTTGCTGGAACGTCACCGGCGTAGACCACTTCCAGGCCGGGCGTTGGTGCCGCCACAAGTACACGGGTACTACCACGGCCAGCGCCGCGAGTACCCCCGCCGTGTTGCTCAACACCACACCGAGGGCGATGCCACCCGGCAGATTGACTGGCTTGACGAGTTCGGCGGCAAAATACACCACGCCACTCAGGCCCTGAACAAACAGGAACGAACCCAAAGCGACCAAAGGCCAGAAAATCAGACGGTTGCGGTAGTTCATTGAGTTTAAGGAGGAATAATGCTGAATGCTGAATTATGAATGACTGAAAAAAGTCCGTTCAAAAACTGGTCGCTCGGTACCCAATCATTCATAATTCAGCATTCAGCCGCGCGGCGGACCGCATTCATTTTACGCATTCCGCCAGCAGGGTTTTCAGTCGGTCTTCGTCCCAGTTGGGGTGAATCGAACTGGCCGGTTTGAAGGTAGCAAATTTCTCGGAGGCCTCCTGCAACACCGGGCAGGCTTTGGCCTTGCCGCCGCCGAATTGTTCGGGCGTGTAGAGCAGCGATTGGCCTTCCAGAAAATACGGGCGGGGGTTGGCCGGATTCAATTGTTTGGCTTTGGCAATGCCTTCCTGGACTTTGGGGCCGTAGGTCTGCCAGCGACTTTGTGGATCGACCATCATCCGGGCCTGGGCGATGTAGGCCGAAAGTACGGCGGTTTCGTCAGTACTGCCACCGGCTTTTTCGGCGTTGGCCAGCAAGGCTTCGGCTTTTTCGAGGTAGCCATCCATTTTGTCGCCCTGGCCCTGGCTCATCCAGGCCATCATGGCGTAAGCAAACGACCCCCAGTACGGGGCCAGCCATTCTTTGGGTTCGGCGGCGGCGATGCGTTCCAACTGATTGGCGGCGGCCTGCATATCGTCCACGCTTTTGGCATTCTTCATTTTGTCGAGCGTGGTTTCCATGGCTTTCACAAATTTGTCATCGCTGGCGTACACGAGCAGCGACGAACCGAGCAGGGCGAGGGATAAAACGAGGGTTTTCATTTAAGTGAAAAGTTAAAAGTGAAGAGTGAAAAGTTGAAAAATTGAGAGTTAGAATTCTGGAAGTGAAAGGAAATAGGCGAGAAATGAAGAAAGTTTTCAACTTTTCACTCTTCACTTTTAACTTTTCATCCCTTAAAGTCTTCCGGTTTTTCGGCTTTTTTCGAGAGGTTCAGACTGACGCCGATAAAGAAACTCCGGTACGTGGCCGGGCCAACGGAGTAGCGGGTTTTGCCGTCGTTGGAGTAGCGGTAGGTAAACACGTTGCGGGTACCGAGCAGATTGTCGAGCGTAGCGTAAATGACCATAAAATTGCCCTTCAGTCGGGTCAGGTACGCTCCCGACACACTCACGTTGTGTACGGCCGGGGTGCGGTCGGCCAGGAACGTCGGATTGTTGGGATTGTAGTAGGGCCGTCCGCTCGTGAAGGTGTACGTGGCGCTGAAACTGGTGTTGATTTTCGTAAAAAACTGTTTGTAAATCGCGCTGAAATTGTGCGTCGAGGCAAACGTCGGCACCGCCTGCGTGAGGTAATTTTGGAAAAGTCGTTTGGTGTCGAGGTAGCTGTACGTTAGCCAGTAATCCATATTTTTGAACATTTTCTGATCGCGCCAAAACACATCGAACCCGCTGGCGTACCCCTGGCCCGAATTGTCGGCCAGGCCCCAGGGGTACCGGTTTGAATAGGTTTCAAACACGCCGTTGGTGTACTCGCGGGTGAGTTGCGCGTAGTTTTTGTGGAACGCCTCCACGCGCAGCGTCCGCTTGTTGAGGATGCGTTGGTAGTTGAGAATCAGGTGGTCGGCCCGCTCGTAGCCGAGGTTGGGATTCCGAAAAAAGTACCGGTAGTCGGGGGTCTGGTAAAATTGCCCCGCCGCCAGCGACACCTGGCTACCCGGTCCGGTTTTGTAGGCCAGTGAGATGCGCGGGGCCACGTTGGCACCGCCAATCAAGGTGCTATACTCGCCGCGAACGCCCAGGCGGGCGGCCAACTCGCGGCTGATGTACAGGTCGGTTTCGACGAAAACGGCCCCGTAGGTATCCCGCAGCGTGTTTCGGCTCTGGCTGATGCCACTGGCGACTTGTACGGTATTCCACTCCCCGCCAAACAATACCGTGGAGCGGTTGGCCAGCACCCGCGTCAGCACGGCCCGACCTTGCAGGCGTTCTTCAAATCGTTGAAACGCGGCGGTGTCGAGCGTAATGTCGTCCAGGTTGCGGCTGTACGACAGGCCGGTTTGCAGGTTCCATTTGCCTTCGCTCCAGCTATCGGAATAGGCGCTGTTGAGAAAGAAATTGCTGTTTTTGAGCTTAAATTCATTGCTCCTGAAATTGGCCTCGGGGTTGTTGTAGCGCATGGCGAGGTTGCTCAGCGAGTACGTCGCGTAGGTTTTGAGCAAACCCGTTTTGCTGGGCCGGTAGCGGTGCGTGAGCGCGGTGCCGATAAATTCGGGGGCCTGCCGCCAATCCACGTTTTGCGGCACCAACGCAAACAGCGGCGTCAGGTTGCCGTAATACCCCACAAACGAAGTGGATGATTCTTCGGTGGCTACGTCGTAATTGAGCGCGACACTGACCAAGTTGAGGTTGATACCCAGGCCATTGTTGGTGCCCTGGTCGGTGGTATTGAGCAGCAGTACCGACGACAACGCCTGTCCGTACTGAGCGGAATAGCCACCCGTGCTGAACGAGGTGCCTTTAAACATAAACGGATTGAATCGCCCCCGCGATGCTAAGTCGGGCGTTTGCGAACCGAACGGATTTTGCACAATCAGCCCGTCCATCACGACCTTCGTTTCGGTAGCGTCGCCGCCGCGCACGAACAGTCCCGTGCCTTCGCCCACGCGCTGGGCACCGGGCAGCAGTTGCATAACCCCCGTGATGTCGGCCCCGGCCCCGGCGGTGGTCACGATGTCGAGGGGTTTGAGCATCGTCATCTTTTTCTCGTCCGAAGCCTCAAACGCTCCGGCGGTGATGAACACGGTGTTGAGTTCGTTGGCTTCCTCGATGAGTTTAGCATTGCCCGTTAGTTCGTTTCCCGTCAGGATTAGTTTGCGCTCGAACGGCTCGTAGCCCACAAAACTGACGGATAGCGTGACTGTGTCTTTTTTGGAGGTGGTAAAACGAAAATGACCCGACGAATCGGCGGTGGCTCCGTCGTACGTGCCTTTCAGAAAAACGTTGGCACCGGGTAAGGCCCGGTTGCGGGTGTCGGTCACGTTGCCGACGATCTGGGTTTGGCCGAACGCAGCGGTTTGCAGCAACAGGAGCACGAGTAAAATCTGTTTCACGGAGTTGGGATCAAAAACCTGCGTCAAAAGTGGGGGAATGATCAACAAACCGAAACGGATTTCTGATGAAGTGCCGCAGGATGGGCGTGAAATGGAGAGTTTGGGGAGTGAAAGGTGGCTTGAATCGTGCGGGGATACGCTCTTTTTTCGACCGTTCGATAAGAATATACCCGAAACTTTGGCAAAGTTCAAAACTTTGCCAAAATTGGCAGTTATTCCCCTTCGAGTGAAAGAATATATATTTATAAAAACCTGAAAATCAGCACCTTGATCCGTAGTGTAGTTTAAACCCTACGCTACGGAGCAAGAGTATCACCCGAAAGGGAATAAAAAAAAGACATCCCCATGACTCTCAAACAAATCGCCGACAGTGTCCGGGATTTTAACATCCAGGAACTGTCTTTGGACAAGCCGCTGACGAAGGAAATTCAAACCCGGTTGATCGACCTGAGTATCCTCGATCCCCCGGCAGACGGGGACTTTGGACCCGTTTCCAAAAGTGCGTTAGAGAAATTTGTCAGGTTGAAAAACATACCTGTTTCCGACTTTGTCAGTTCACGAATCGCGACCGCACTGCTGGAAACCAACGTGGATACCTTATTTCCGCTGGCGCTGGACAACAGCCTGGCCAGCAAACTGATTGAGTATTTGCAAGCAAAGAACTTCTGGTTTTCGCGGCTGCCCAATTACCTGACGATTGTGTACGTGGAAGGCATGAACGCCGACGGAAGTCTGAACGACAACAAGCCGAACGTGTTTAACGACCGCCGGTTTTTGCTGTCTTTCGAGGCCAACACGCCCCGGCTCGTCGGAACCTGGGAGGGCACCACGGAACCCAGCGCATTTTACACCCGCCATCCCCTCAATCCGAAAGGCGCGGCCCGCATTGCATTTGGCCAGTACAAGGCCTGGCGGGTGGGCAAGCACCCCCGGTCGGCGGGCGGCGGTGGCCACGAGGCCCTGGTGCAGGTGGATACCGTTCGGGTGTTTCGCGACTTGAATCAGGACTTCAAGCGGACCGGCGATGCGACGGACGTCGGCAGTAGTTTTGGGGTCAATCAACACTGGGGTTTTGATTTTCGCAAGGAAGACATCGGGAAAGCCAGTGCCGGGTGCCTGGTGGGCCGAACGAAAGACGGGCACCGGGAATTTATGAAACTCCTCAAAACCGATCCGCGCTTCACGGCCAGCCGGGGCTACAAATTTATGGCGACCGTCATCGAGGGTGCTGATTTCAAAGCCACGATGGGCTGAAAACGCGCGCATGAACCGAGTCACCGCGATTGATTGCGATATTTTTTAAATAAAAGGTCAAATGGCTTATACCACCGCGTAGTAGAATAGACTTCCTGACTAATCAAATAAAGGCTACCTTCTTTCTCCCCGGCACTGAAGAATTAAATAAAAATAAATTAGGTGTATGTTTGCGCCAACCATACGGAGTCATTTATTCTGTTTTTGTGAATAAAGAACGACCTGAGTCAGCAACGGAAAAAGCCTCTCGACCAAATCAAAAGTTCAATTTGCTCGATTGTGCCCGCCTCATAGCAATTGTAGCCATTATTTGGATA
>JAJAZB010000496.1 GCA_026785975.1 Cytophagaceae bacterium
AATGGCACAGACTCCATTGTGGCAAGGCAAAGGCCGAATCGTCGTTAGTTCTGATGGCAACGAACACGACCATGACGATTGGGCGGGTACGCCACTCTCGTTGGCCATTATCGCTGCCAAAGGGTTACAAAATAAGTTGAGTCTTTATGTTTATAGCGACCATATTTGGGGCAGTAATCACGAGCACCCCGGCATTGATGGGGTTTCGCCTTATGAGCAAATGAAGGAGAGTGCTTTGACAGGAGCAAAAATGTTTGGTTTCAAAAAAACACAATTTATTTGCGCGGTTGATAACGCCGAAGTTGCCTATGAAGCTTTGAAAAACCAAATCAATCAATCAACCACCGACAATCCTCTTTTTATTATTGTCGGTGGACCGGTTCAGGTAATTGGTGAAGCTATGGCAAGGTCAGAACTAACTAAAAGGAAATATGTAATAATCATCAGTACCTCAAATGCTTGGAATGATTTTCATGCTGATAGACCTTATTTAGCCTGGGAAAACCATACCGGTTGGAATATAGACGAAATAAAACAACTGGAAGGTAATTGCAAGGTGATACAGATTCAGAATCAAAATCCTTTACTTAAAAAGTACTGGAAAGAGTATGAATGGTTATTAAATGCCCCCGAACGAAACAACCCGTATTATAAAAAAGGAAGTTGGGAATGGCTTTTCAAAAGATTGGCTATCAGTGCAAAACCTGAAGGAGTAGATCGTGATTATTACTACGCTATAGACCCCTCCGATGCGGGTAAAGTTGTCTATTTATTGACCGGCATTGAGAAAACCAGTCCACAGTTGTGTTATGAAATCATGCGAAATCCACCGCAGTAATATTTTTTATGTTATTATACATTCGATTCGAGTTTCCATCACTCAAGGCATTCCGTTGTTCCGGATGTTTATCCGGAACCTCAATAATTGCCGTTTTGTAAAGGGCAGGCCGCGCATGCGGACAATACGGTAGCAAAGTTAGAATTTCGTAATTTCGTAAAAATCGAAGTATTCATGGAAGCGACCATCATTCAATCCGACCGGGAGTTGCTGGGCGGCACTCCGGTTTTTCGGGGAACCCGGGTACCCGTTCAAGCCTTATTCGACTACCTGGAAAACAGCACGGTCGAAGAATTTCTAATTGGATATCCTCATATCACGCGAGAAATGGTCAACGAGGTAATTAACCTGGCTGCCGAGACTGTGCTAACGAGTCATTTCACCAACTCGCGCAAGTTTAGCGTAGCGTAACTTGTGTGTATCGATCATAGTAATTTGTAACTGCCCTTCCATCAAAAAAATAGCCCCATGAATTGGCAAGACCACATCACCAGCGACCCCGCGATTTTGTACGGTAAACCCATCGTGAAGGGTACCCGCATCGGGGTGGATTTGATTTTAGAGAAGTTGGCCAACGACGAGTCCGTCGGGCAACTTTTGCACGCCTACCCACCGCTAACTGAAGAACACATTCGGGCCTGTTTGCTTTCGCTGAGTCAGCCGGTGTTACCGATTGCAGGACGAATATGCAACTAAAAACCAATTTACAAACAAAACCCGTTTTCTACCGAATGAGCCAAGTTTCTACGACCGACGGTACTATTTTAGCCTTCGACATTGGAGGTTCCAACCTGAAAGCAACCGTGCTGAGTCCAACCGGTGAACGGTTGCAGGAATACAAAAAAACACCGACACCCAACCCGTGTACACCCGCCGCGATGATTGCCGCGCTGAAGGGCCTGGCGGGAAACTTTGAAGGATTCGACAAAGTATCGGTTGGCTTTCCGGGTTACGTTCAACGGGATGGCGTGGTAAAAACGGCGCCAAACCTGGGCACCGACCTCTGGGCGGGGGTCAATCTGGTTGAACGACTCAGCGAAACCTTGCAGAAACCCGTTCGGATGGTCAACGATGCTGATTTGCAGGGCTTAGGCGTTGTCAGTGGCGAGGGCCTGGAGTTGGTAATTACGCTGGGAACGGGCTTCGGTACGGCCTTTTTGCTGAATGGCCGTCTGCTTCCCCACCTCGAAATCGGCCAACATCCCTTCACCAAAAACAAATCGTACGATGGCTACGTCGGCGAGCAGGCTTTTCAGGAAGTTGGTGAAGAACACTGGAACGAACGGATGAAAAAAGTGCTGGCCACGCTGAAAACGGTTTTCAACTATGATCGCCTGTACATCGGTGGGGGAAACGCCAAAAAGTTGAATTTTGCCCTGGAAGAAAACATGACCCTGGTCAGCAACAAGGACGGGATCAAAGGCGGTGCCCGATTGTGGGCTTAACAGAGTCGCGCAATTTCTCGTAACTACTTATTTTCGTCCCCGGCCCGCGCCAATTGGCTGGATTCTGGCGTAAACGTCTTAGATTTCAACGTTCAATTTATTTTCTCCACATGAAAAAAACCCTTCTATCCTTATCCCTGGTGACTGCCGCCCTCGCCGTGCAAGCGCAGGCACCCAACACCCTCACCCGAGCCGAAACGAAATTGGGCTACGTTTTGCTCTTCGACGGGCAAAGCCTCAACGGCTGGCACACTTACAACGGCACTGGTACCGGCGACGCCTGGAAAGTGCAGGACGGTGCCCTCATGCTCGACGGTGCCGCCAAAAAGGCGGGCGCCAAGGGTGGCGACCTGGTCACCAACGAAGACTACGAAGACTTTGATTTTCAGTACGAATGGAAAATTTCGCCCAATGGCAACAGCGGCGTGATGTTTCACGTCGTCGAATCGAAAGCGTACGGGACACCCTACATGACCGGTCCCGAAATGCAGGTACTCGACGACAAGGGGCACCCCGATGGCAAGATTTTCAAACACCGCTCCGGCGATTTGTACGACCTGATCCCTTCGCCGAAGCGTTACGCCAAGCCCGTTGGGCAGTGGAATAAAGCCCGAATTGTAGTGCAGAGGGGTTTTTTGAGCCTGTATTTGAATGGTAAAAAAACGGCTACCACCGAACTGTATTCGCTCAAATGGGCGGATATGGTCGCGGCCAGTAAATTCAAAACCATGCCCGATTTTGGTAAATACCCCTCCGGTCGCCTCAACCTGCAAGACCACGGCGACACCGTGTGGTACCGCAACCTGAAAGTCCGCCGTCTTTCGACAAAACCGGCCCGCGATTAAAACAGACAATACCTCCGACAAATACCTCTAAACCAATGACAACCAATCGTCGTACTTTCCTGAAAACCGGAACGCTGGCCCTGGCCGGAGTTCCGATATTGTCACTAAAACTTCGGGCGAACAAACCCCTCAGCCATATTGGGTTACAACTCTACTCGTTGCGCGACGACATGAGCAAAGACCCGCGCGGCACCATCAAAGCCGTGGCCAAAGCCGGTTACAAGGAAGTCGAGCACGCCGGTTACGGGGCAGGCAAGTTTTACGGCCTGACGCCCACCGACTTCAAGCAACTCCTCGCCGACAACGGCCTGACGATGCCCAGCGGCCACACGGCGTTGCTGCCCAAGCACGTCGATAGCCAGGGGAATTTTACGGACGAGTGGAAAAAAACCGTGGACGATGCCGCGATTCTGGGGCAGAAATACGTCATCAGCCCCTGGATCGACATTAGTCTGCGCAAATCGGCGGACAGCTTGAAGCGCGTAACCGACTTGTTTAACCGGGCGGGCGAACTCTGTCAGCGTTCGGGCATGAAGTTTGGCTACCACAATCACGACTTCGAGATGGACCAGGTCGACGGGCAGGTGATTTACGACATTTTGCTGAGTAATACCGACCCCAAACTCGTCACGATGGAGATGGACGTGGGTTGGGTAACGGCCCCCGGCGGTGACCCAGTGTATTGGTTTAAAAAATACCCTGGCCGGTTTGGCTTGCTTCATATGCGCGACATCGTGCGTACTACCGGAGCGCATAAATTCACCAGCGTCGTGCTTGGTGATGGCGTCGTGAAGTTTGACGAAATCCTGAAAAATCATAAACTGGCCGGAACCAAATACTTCATCGTCGAGCAGGAAGAGTACGGGAAAAACACCGCGCTCGAAGCGGTAACGCTCAACTACGGGCGCATTTCCAGGATGAAGGGGTAGGAGCGGGAAATCATAGTTCGATGTTTGACGGTTTGATAAAGTTTGAAGCTAAACAACTCGAACTTTCAAACCTCAAATCACGCTACGGAGCGTTTCTTTTCTTGAACTCATCACCAAAAACAAGCCATACGCCATGGCACAGATGCCCAGGCCGGAAGCCTCGCGGGCCAGTTCCTGATTGGGCGTTTTCATGGCCAGACCGGCGTTGGCCGTAAAAAATCCTTCGTAGCTGGTCATCTGCGACCAGGAACTAATCGCCCAACCCGCCGACCAGATCAGCAAAACCACCAACATTTCCCGGTTGAAGCGGCCTTGAAAGGCTCGCCAGGCTACATATGCGGGAATCAGGTACGTGATGCCCCATAAAATAGGATCGGGGTCATTATACTGCCAACCCGCAAAAAGCAGAAAAATGGGCACGAAGAGCAGAGCAAGGTATTTCATGAATTTGGGTAGAAACTGATTACTGACAATACGTTTCAACCGACCCTTGTGCCACCGAGTAACCGAGCCGACCGGCCTGTTTGAGGCTAAGACAGCCTTCTTCCCGGTTGCCAGCCGAAATACGCGCTAAACCCAAGGCGTGAAACGCTTTGCCAAACTTGGAATCGGCCCGCACGGCAGCCTCAAAATCGGCAATGGCGGCGGGATAATTACGCTGCCGAAACAGGATGTTTCCCCGGTTGAACAGCGCCGTAGCATCGGTGGTTTTTAACTGAATCGCCTTATCGAAATCGTGCATAGCTTCGGGTAATCGCCCCAGATTGTAAAGTACAGTACCCCGATTGGTGTACACTTCTGAACTGTCGGGCTGGCGCGAAACGGCCTCGGAGAAATCCTTCAATGCCCCTTCCCAATCGGTTTGCTCCACCTTGAGCCTGGCCCGGTTGAAGTAGGGCTGGTACCAGTCGGGTTGTACCTTGATCGCCTGTTCGTAGTCGAGGAGAGCGTTGGTATAATCTTTCAATTCAAAATAGGCCACGCCCCGGGCATTGAACGCTCGGGCGTTTTGCTCGTTTTTTTCGATGGCCCGGTTCAGGCTTTCGATGGCTTCTTTCGGTTTGTCGGCACTCAGGGCCTGGCGTCCTTTTTCCAGCCAGGAATCTGATGAGCCTGAACAGGCGAATAAGAGCCAGGCGATCAATCCGATAGTGCAGACGGGAGGTAGATGCCGGAGGATTTTCACCGGGTTCAACGTCGATTTCATAGTGCAATGTTACGCAAAAGTTGCGTCGGGGCTTGAAAAAGCTCGTTGAATGGTGTTATCTTTGACCCGGCAAATCAGTACAACCAGCTCCTGCTGAATCCCCCAGGTCTTGACCGAAGCAAGGGTAGGTGGTCGTAGCGGTGTGATACTCGGTTTGCCATTTTTTTTGCCCAAACCTTTTCAGTGACCAGTGACCAGAAACTGATTTTTGAATTTTACTGGTCACTGATCACTGACTCCTACACCAGCGTCATGCTGGGTTCGGCTTCTTCCTGTTTCGGGCCTACCTTTTTTGCCAACGTCTTTTTGCGGGAAATGAACGCGTACATCGCCGGAATAACGTAGAGCGTCAGCACCAGCGAGAACATAATCCCACCCACAATCACGATACCGAGGGGAATCCGGCTGGTAGCCGCCGCCCCAAGCGACATCGCAATGGGCAACGCGCCCAGGGCCATCGCCAGACTGGTCATTAGAATCGGCCGCAGACGCATGGAAGCGGCCGTGATGGCGGCATCAGCTTTAGCGAGGCCCAATTTGCGTTGCTCGTTGGCAAACTCAACAATCAAAATTCCGTTTTTGGTCACCAGGCCGACCAACATGATGATGCCGATTTGCGAGAAAATATTCAACGTCTGATCAAACAGCCAGAGCGACAGCAACGCCCCGGCAATGGCCAGCGGCACCGTAATCATGATAATGATCGGGTCGAGGAAACTCTCGAACTGCGCCGCCAAAACCAGATAAATAAGCACCAGCGCCAACAGGAAAGCGAATGAGGTATTGGACGAACTCTCCGAAAAGTCGCGCGAGGTACCCGTCAGGGCGGTGGCAAACCCCTCTTCATTCAGTTTGAGCCGTTCGGCAATTTCTTCCATGGCTTTTATGCCATCACCAATCGTTTTGCCCGGTGCCAACCCCGCCGAGATGGTGGCTGATTTGTAGCGGTTGTAATGGTACAACTGCGGGGGCGTCGTCGATTCCTTCAGCGTAATCAGGTTATCCAGTTGGATCGACTCACCCCGATTGTTGCGCACGTACAGGTTGGTGAGGTCGACGGGTTCCGTGCGGTCTTTGCGGTACACTGCGCCAATGACCTGGTATTGCTTGCCTGTCATGTTGAAAAAACCGTAGCGCAGGTTGCTAAAGGCCAGTTGGAGCGTCTGCGAAATATCCGCCACCGATACGCCCAATTCGCTCGCTTTGGCCCGGTCCACTTCAATCCGCAGTTCAGGTTTGTTGAATTTCAAATCCACGTCCGTGTTCTGGAAGGTTGGATTTTTGCTGGCTTCTTCCAAAAACCTCGGCATCATGGCGATCAATTTGTCGAAGTCGTTGTGCTGAATCGCGAATGAAACGGGAAGCCCACCCCGGCGGTTAACGGCAATGGTCTGTTCCTGAATGGCGAGCGCCCGACCTTCCGGGAATCGTTTCATGTTCTGGTTGACGTAATCCACAATTTGCTGTTGCGAACGCCCGCGTTCACTCGTGGGCTTCAGGGCAATCCGAACGAAGGCGGTATTGACAGCTCCACTGCCCGAAAAACCTGGCGCCACTACCGTTAAAACGGTGGTGTGTTCGGGCACTGAATCAATGACAAACTGGCTCAACCGCTCGGTGTAATCCTCCATGTACTCGTAGGCCGTACCCTCGGGCGCGGTAACACCGAGGCGAAACTGGCTGCGGTCTTCGAGCGGGGCGAGTTCGGATTGCAGGTTGGTGCCAATGAAAAAGATCATGGCCAAACACAACCCGATGATGCCCAGGGCCACCCATTTTACGCGCATAAACCGGGTCAGCGAATTTTTGTAACCATCTTCCATCCAGGTGAAAAACGGCTCTGTTTTTTCGTAAAACCAGGAGTGTTTGTGCTTCTTTTTGGAGAGCAACACGTTGAGTACCGGCGTCAGGGTCAGCGAAACAAAGGCCGAAATCAGCACGGCTCCCGCCACGACAATCCCAAATTCGCGGAACAACCGACCCACGAAACCTTCCAGAAAAACAATCGGCAAAAACACGAAGGCGAGCGTGATAGAGGTTGAAATAACGGCAAAGAAAATTTCCTCCGACCCTTCGCGGGCGGCTTTCATGGGGGACATTCCCGCTTCAATTCGCTTAAAAATGTTCTCGGTTACGATAATGCCATCGTCAACGACCAGACCCGTAGCCAGTACGATACCCAACAACGTGAGGATGTTGATGGTAAACCCGCAAATGTACATGATGAAAAATGCCCCAATCAACGACACCGGAATATCGATGAGCGGCCGAAGCGCAATGGTCCAGTTGCGGAAGAAAAGGTAAATGATCAGCACCACCAGACCCAGCGAAATAGCCAGGGTTTCCTGCACTTCGAGGATCGAATTTTTGATGAACCGGGTATTGTCCTGAGCGATACCGACGGTGAGGTCTTTGGGAATATCTTTCTTGATCTGCTCAAACCGCTTGTAAAACTCGTTGGCGATGGCTACGTAATTGGACCCTGGTTGGGGAATTACCGCTAAGCCAATCATGGAAACGTTGTTTACCTTCAGAACGGTTTCTTCATTTTCAGGTCCAAGAACCGCTTCACCGATGTCGGAAAGTCGGGTGACCTGCCCATTTTCATTGCGCAGAATAACCTGGTTGAAATCCTGTTCGGTCACCAGCCGGCCAAACGTGCGGATGCTGAGTTCGGTGGCGCTACCGGCAATTTTTCCCGAAGGCAACTCGACGTTCTCCCGGTTGAGGGCATTGCGCACGTCCGTCGAGGTCACGTTGAGGGCCGACATTTTGGCCGGGTCCAGCCAGATGCGCATGGCGTAGCGCTTTTCACCCCAGATCTGAATGCTACTTACGCCGGGAATCGTTTGGAGGCGTTCGAGCAAAACGTTGTTGGCGTAGTCACTCAGTTCCAGCGGGTTGCGGGTAGTGCTTTGCACGGTCATCGACAAGATATTGTCGGAGTTTGCATCCGCTTTGCTGACGACGGGCGGCGTGTCGAGGTCCGGGGGGAGTTGGCGTTGGGCCTGCGAAACCTTGTCCCGAACGTCGTTGGCCGCCGCCTCCAGGTTTGCGTTCAGGTTAAATTCAACGGTAATGTTGCTGGTACCCTGACTACTCGACGAGGTGATCGTGCGAACCCCTGCGATGCCATTGATGGCTTTTTCGAGTGGTTCGGTGATCTGCGATTCAATGATGTCGGCGTTAGCACCGGAGTAACTGGTGCGGACGTTGATGATGGGCGGGTCGATGGCTGGAAAATCACGAACGCCCAGGAAGGTAAAGCCCACGTAACCAAAAAGCACAATGATAATGCTGGAAACGATGGCCAATACCGGGCGATTGAGAGATAGCGATGGTAGACTCATTTTTTTGATCGGTGATTAGTTGATGTCGTGATCGTAAAACGGTAGGTGAGGCAGGCAGTTCAGCGTGTACCGCCCTGGGCCACCACGACGGCTTGTTTCTGCATCCGCACTATTTTGATGGCCGCATTCGGCTTCAACTGCATCATGCCGCTGATAATCAGGGTATCGCCGGGCTGTATGCCGCTCAGAATTTGTACCGTAGACGCCTCACGGACGCCGGTTTCCACAGTCACAAAGGCGGCTTTCCCATTGCGCGCAATCGCCACTTTTTTCTCACGGGCACCGGGAATTACCGCCTGAGACGGAATCATCAGCGCTTCGGGCGTCGAACTAAGTTCGAGGCGGACTTTGGCAAACTGACCCGGACTAAGCGCATAGTTCGGGTTGGGCACCCGCGCCCGCAACCGGATGGTTCGGGTGGTGGGATCGACCTGGGGTTCGATGGCGTACACCGTCCCCCGGTGCGTAGTCCGATCGCTGGCCACGGTAAATTGCACGGCATCACCCACCTTCAGGGCTTCGGTGTACTTCTCCGGGATCGAAAAATCCAGTTTGAGCGGATTCGTTTGCTGAATACTGGCGATAATCGTCGTGGGTGAAACGACCGTACCCACGCTGACGTTGCGCAACCCCACCACCCCGCTGAAGGGCGCGCGAATCTGGGTTCGCTGCAATTGCGACTCGGTCAGAGCAATGTCGGCATCAATCGACTCAACCTGGGAAGCGGCCACGTCAGTTTCCTGCTGACTAACGCCGCCCCTGGACAGCAGGTATTTCTGCCGTTGCAAGGTCGTTTCGGCCAATAGTTTCTGGGTCTTCAATTTTTGCAACTGGGCCAGTTGATCGCCATCGTACAACTTAACCAACACGGCTCCCTTGCTGACGGATTTGCCCTCCCGAAAATAAATACCCGTCACCCGGGCACTGATTTCGGCCTGAATATTCGTGACCTCGTTGCTTTGTAGCGTGCCGCTCGCATCGAGGGTATTACTCAGTTTACTAGTTTTAACGACGTACCCATCCACCAGCAATTCTTTCGGCCCCGACGATTGCCGGGTGATTTGGGCCTTCTTTTTTTGACCCCGACTAATTTTTCCGTAAACCAAATAACCAACCCCGGCCAGAACGCCCAGCAAGAGAAACCAGCGGGCGATGCGTTTTGCGTTCATGTATTTTAATTGAAGGGCAATTCTGCGTCAGTACAAAAAAATGTGCCTTTGGCCGATAAAGTTTCCATTCCTGGGAAAAAGTAGACGAGCGCGTACTTTTCGGCGTCATCAGCCCGCCCCGAGTACTGGGGGTTGGGCGTTAGGGTTTTTGATAACGCGCCAGGAGGGTTTCTTTCGAAAATTCTTCGCGGGTCAGTTCCCCGGTTGCCGGGTTGAGCGTCCAGTGCTCTTCCAGCACGATGGTGTCGCGATCGTCGCGGTATTCTGTTTTCAAAACCGGCCCTTCCAAAGTCAGGAGCGCAAAGCCGTTGTGCCCCACCGAAATACGTCCGATACGGGTACGAATCCGGCGGTCGTAGTAGCGGAGCAAGTACTTTTCGGCGTAGCGAGGCTCGCCCAAATCAACGGGCATCCCCCCGTGCCCGATGCCCCGGCCCCAAACTTCCGGCCCCTCCTCCACGCGCGTGCGGTCGTAGATCGTCAGGCGGTGCTCGTGACCCCAAAACCAAACCAGGGGGCGGTCGGTGGTGCCCATAATTTCCCGGAGTTGTTGCGCGGGACGGGTGAAATTTCGCCGGAAGGCGGAGAAATACGGGTGGTGACTCAGGAAAATCAGCCCCCGTTTATCCGCCGGATCGCCCAACCGGACGATCTGCGTCAGCCAGTCCACCTGCTCGGGGCGCAGGTGACTATCGGGCGGGAAAAAATACTCCAGGCCGGGCCGACCCACGGAGGTATAGCCCGTATCCAGCCCGATGATGCGCCAATATTTATTTTCCAAACAAAAGAAACCCGCCTGCTGCTCCACCATCGTTGCGCCTTTGCGTACCCGCATGGCGGGCAGCAGGTTTTTGAAAAACGCGCTCCCGTTGGAATACATTTCATGGTTGCCCGACAGTGCCAAACTCCCCGAAGCACCGTAAAACCAGGAAGCGTGCGGCACCGTAAAATTGTCGGCCACTTCCTGGGGTGTGCCCACAAAATACACGTCGCCGAGATGAATGGAATAATCGGGGGCGTGGCCCCGGACCAGGCTCCCGACGAGGTCCGATTCGGTGGTGTCGCTCGCCCAGTCGGAGAGTAGGCCCAGGCGCACCGGTACCCCTTCCAAACCCGTGGGCGTGAGTGGATAAATCCCGTCGTCGCCGTTGCGGGGGTAGGCCTGGTAGGGGTGGCGCGGCCCGAACCGGCTTTTGACGTAGTGGTAAATAAACCCGAAGAAATTGCGCCACAGAAATTCCCGCAACTCGCGGGTGGTCGTGGGCAGGCTGGGTTTTTGTGGCGTCGGAGTCTTGGCCTGCTCGGATTTGATATGGTTTTCGAGCGGCGAATGACTCAACTTGACGAGATCTTCGGAAGAATTCCTGGGCATGGGCGATTGGCAATACTGCGCTTTCCGTAGAGCCTCACCCCCGGCCCCTCTCCGGTAGAGAGGGGAGTAAATCCACCGTGAGAGTCACCCCTCTCTACCGGAGAGGGGCCAGGGGTGAGGCTCTACGTGTCTTGAGCGAAAGTCCTAAGTACCTTCAAAACTACCGAACTCGCGGGATGTTCAGCACGCTTGGGCCGCTAAAAAACTTGCTTTCGCAAAAAACCGCCCCAATTGCCTACTTTTGCAGACGAACATTTCCCCTGATTTCCCATGAAATTCTTTATCGACACGGCCAATCTCGCCGACATCCGCGAAGCCGCCGACCTAGGCGTACTCGACGGCGTTACGACCAACCCTTCGCTGATGGCCAAGGAAGGCATCACGGGTAAAAACAACATTCTGAAGCACTACAAAGCCATTTGCGACATCGTGGATGGCGATATCAGCGCCGAAGTAAATGCCATCGACTTTGAAGGCATGGTGCGCGAAGGCGAAGAATTGGCCGAAATCGACGAGAAAATCGTCGTAAAACTGCCGATGACGCGGGAGGGCGTGAAAGCCCTGAAGTACTTTTCCGAAAAAGGAATTAAAACCAATTGTACCCTCATCTTCTCGGCGGGTCAGGCGCTGCTGGCTGCCAAAGCCGGAGCTACTTACGTGTCGCCCTTCGTCGGACGGCTCGACGATATATCGACCGATGGCGTGGCGCTCATTGAGCAGATCGTGAACATTTACGAAAACTACGGTTACACCACGGAAGTGCTGGCGGCGAGCATCCGCCACCCGATGCACATCGTGCAGTGCGCCGAAGTGGGGGCCGATGTGATGACGGGTCCGCTCAGTGTGATTTTGGCTCTGTTGAAACATCCGCTGACCGATCTCGGCCTCGAAAAATTCCTGGCTGATTACAAAAAGGGCAATCCCTGAACCTTTCACAAGACGCAGTCTATCCGGGAGCAACGGGCAGAAAGAACGTTAATTTTGCCCGTTGCCCACAGCCTTCTGCTCCCTGTCCGCTATGTTTTCAACCGAACCTGTCGTTGAAGTGAACCACGCCAATATTTTTCAGGCCGACGAAAAGTTGGTGCTGGAAAACGTGAGTTTCACCATTCACAAAGGTGAATTCGTGTACCTCATCGGGCGGACCGGCAGTGGCAAGTCGTCGCTTCTGAAAATGCTCTACGCCGACCTTTGGCTCGAACAAGGCTCGGCCAAAGTGGGTGGTTACGAACTGCACAAAATCCGGCGGAGCGAAATCCCGTTTCTGCGGCGTAAAATCGGCATCGTCTTCCAGGATTTTCAATTGTTCATGGATCGCAACGTGGCCGACAACCTCGCATTTGTGCTCCGGGCCACGGGCTGGACCGACAAAGGCAAAATGAAAACCCGCATCGCCGAAGTGCTCATGCAGGTGGGCTTAGGGTCGGCCATTCATAAAATGCCGCACCAGCTTTCGGGCGGGGAACAGCAACGGGTCGTCATCGCGAGGGCGCTGCTCAACGAACCCCAGATTCTTCTGGCCGACGAACCCACCGGCAACCTCGACCCCGACGTTTCGGAAGAAGTGATGCGGACGTTTCTGGCCATCAACCGCGCGGGCACCGGCATTTTGATGGCGACCCACGATTTTGATTTGATTCGTAAATTTCCCCAGCGGCGGCTTCGCTGCGAGCAGGGGAAGGTGGTGGAAATGTAGGGTAGCGGAACTTGATTTTGCGTAGTCCTCACGTGTAAGCAGTTTAGCATTTTTGCTTTAGCATAGCTTCTTATTCTTGTTACATTTGGTAAACGCAATCAGTGATTGAAAGATAGTTTTAAGGATCACCCCTTCACTAAGTATGAAACGTAGAAACTTCATTTGCTCAGCCGCGCTTGCAACAGGTACCCTTCCGATCTGCACACTCCCAGGTATGAATTTAACGGGTATGCCACAGCGGGCAATCATTGGCAAAACGCCCGCCTTGTCGACTGCTGAACAGGATGCCATTGCTACTGCGTTGGGCAAAAAGGGCACTTATAACGACGCGCAGGCAACGTACTCCGTACCACTGCCTCGCAACGATCTGAAAATAACCGTGAAAGGCGAGGCCGTACCAATTCCCTTCGGCTTTGGCGGATGGGTAGCCTTTAAAAAAACGCTGGACGGTAAACAAACCGTGATGATGAGTGACTCGGTGCTTTTGGAGGACGAAGTAAATCCGCTGATCGACGCCACCCATGCGGCAGGGTTGGAAGTGGGGGCCATTCATAATCACTTCTTCTATGAACAACCCCGCATCTTTTATATGCACTTGCACGGTATGGGCGATGCGGCTGAATTGGCCAAAAAGTACGCGCAGGCTATACGGAATACCAAGTTGTTTCCGGCTAATCAGCCGGGTGGAGGAGCCACGGCGAATGCTCCGGCTCAAAGCGGAAATAATGCAACACCTTCGCCCCAAAATCTCACCCCAACGGGTAAAGAGCTGTTCGATTTACCAGCCCTGGACGAAGTTGTGAAGTACAAGGGCGTGGTTAACGGTCCGACCTACAAGTTTACCGTCGGGCGAGACGATGTCCAGATTGTTGCCATGGGGGCTGAGATGACCGCCGCCATTGGCTTGAACTCCTGGGCGTCATTTGCGGGTAAGCAGGCTTCGGGCCACATCGCAGGCGACATAGCTATGCTGGAAGGTGAAGTTAATAACGTAATTCGGGCCTTACGGAACCATGATCTGGAAGTTGTCGCTCTGCACCACCATATGTTAGGCGAACAGCCCCGGATCATCTTCTTACATTACTACGGCCGCGGACCAGCAGCAGAATTGGCTAAAGGATTTCGGGCGGCTCTGGATCAGTTGGGTAAGACCAATGCCCACGCAATGCCGATGAAAAAAGGCGGATAGTGCATCACCTATACTTTCTTGGTATTAGCTGGATGTTCATTGCCTGCTTTTTAGAGCAAAAGAACAGAACTTGTTTTCGTGCAGCTGTCAGGTTAAGCAGGTTTCATTTATCATAATACTGTGGACTTGCTACATTTGACTGGAGACAGTTTTTAGGTACCTTTGGGGGCAAACCTGAAGTTAGCCATGAAAAAAAGACGTGTCTTTGACGAAGCATTCAAAGGGATGGCCGTCGAGTTGTCTCACGCGAAAGGTTCCGTGCAGGAAGCCGCCCATGAACTCGGTATCGATTCGAGCCG
>JAJAZB010000497.1 GCA_026785975.1 Cytophagaceae bacterium
AAACCATCACGAAAATACACGGGCACGGGTTCACCCCAGTACCGTTGCCGACTAAATACGGCGTTGCGCATCCGGTACTGAATCTTGCCCCGGCCTTTGCCCAACTCCTGTAACTTGTTGATGAGCAGCGGGGCAGCTTCGGCGTAAGTCAGCCCGTTGATGAAGTCCGAATTAATGTAGCGGCCTTCTTTGGTGGCGTCGGCCTGGTGTTCGATGTCTTTTTGCGCGTCGAGAATCGGCACGATGGGTAAGCCGAAGTGTTTGGCAAAATCCCAATCGCGCTGATCACCCGACGGTACCGCCATCACGGCCCCGGTGCCGTAACCCGCCAGCACGTAGTCGGCCAGGAAAATGGGTACTTTTTCCTGGTTGAATGGATTGATGCAATAACTGCCCGTAAATACGCCCGACACTTTTTTAACCTCACTCACCCGGTCGAGTTCGGAGCGGCGTTTGGCGGCATCCACGTAGGCATCGACGGCCTCGCGTTGCTCGGGCGTGGTCAGCATCGGCACGAACTCGTGTTCGGGAGCCAGCACCATGAAGGTTACTCCAAAAATGGTGTCGATGCGGGTGGTGAAAACTTCGATTTCGAGGTCGTGGCCTTGCACGTCAAACCTGACCGACGCCCCCTGCGAGCGGCCAATCCAGTTGCGTTGTTGTTCCTTGAGCGATTCGGGCCAGTCGATGGTATCCAGCCCGGCCAGCAGGCGGTCGGCGTAGGCGGTGATGCGCATCATCCACTGCCGCATTTTCTTCTGTTCGACCGGGTAGCCGCCGCGCTCCGATACCCCATCTTTCACTTCGTCGTTGGCCAGTACCGTACCCAGCGCCGGACACCAGTTCACCACGGCCTCGGCCACGTAGGTCAGGCGGTAATCGAGCGTGGTTTCGTGTTGTTCGCGTTCGCTCATCGCGTGCCAATCTTCGGCGGTGAATTGGCGCGTATCTTCATCGCAAACGGCCTGAAGACCCTGCGTACCGTGTTGTGAAAAATGTTGAGTCAGCGCGGAAATCGGTAAGGCTTTACCGGCGGCTTTGTCGTAATAATGTTTGAATAATTGCTGAAAAATCCACTGCGTCCACTTGTAATAGTTCGGGTCGGAGGTGCGCACTTCGCGGCTCCAATCGTAGCTGAACCCCATCTGCTTCAACTGCCGGATGTAAGTCTCGATGTTTTTTTCGGTGGTGGCGGCGGGGTGCGTTCCGGTTTGGATGGCGTATTGTTCGGCGGGTAGCCCAAAACTGTCGAAACCCATTGGATGCAGCACGTTGAAACCCTTCATGCGCCGGTAGCGGCTCACGATGTCGCTGGCGATATACCCCAGCGGGTGCCCCACGTGCAAACCTGCCCCTGAGGGGTACGGAAACATATCGAGGACGTAATATTTTGGTTTTGACTTATCGGTTTCAACGCGATACGTCTGATTTTTCTCCCAGAATTCCTGCCAGTCCTGCTCGATTTTTCGGAAGTTGTACTCGGCCATAGAGTGAAGTAGTCTGAACCAGGATTGGCCGGGATTTAAAGATTTTCAGGACGGCTGAATTCTGATGTCGATAATCCTTAGAATCTTTAAATTCCGGCCAATCCTGGTTCAGACAAAAATAGATTTTTTGCAAAAATAGCCCTTTCCTCACCGTTCCAGCAACAAAAGAAACATCTCGGCGGCGTGCCAGGTGTGCGACGGGCTGAGTTTTTCTTTAATCAGCGAGGCATCGAGTCGGTTTAAATCGGCGTACCGGGCGTCGCTGGCGTTGGCTTCCCAGGTGAGCGGATAGTCGCGATTGGATACCGTGCCCCGGCGTTCGGGAGCACCGGGCCGACTGTAAAAATGATCCTCGGCCCAGACCAGATACGGATAATTCTGGCCCGATTTCGAGTCAAAAGTTTTTCCCAATACGTGTTCGTCTTTGTAGGCCCACCAGAATAAACTCGAATACGAATCGTACACCTTCGGAATCCGGTACGGATCGGGCAGGCCGAGGGATTGCAGGCCAAATTTCATCCATTTGGTTTGGAATACCGGGTGCAGGGCGTAGTCGGTTTTGCCTTCGAGGTAGCGCTCACCCGACGCATTTTTCTTTTCAAACTGCCGGACCGAATCCAGCACCATTGCTACAACGGGGTGCGTTTTATTATCGACCAGCGACACCAAGTACAGGATTTGGCCCAGGTTATCGGCCTCGCTGATGCCGTGGTTGTTGCGGTCGAAGGGGTCGCGTAGGGATTGAATCCATTCGTTGATCTGGTCGAGGTTGCGCGTGGCTTTGAGCACCATCGCCATCAGCGTGGCATCGCGGAGCCAGGGTTTTTGGTAGACGAAAAAATTGGGTAGGGGTTTTCCATCCGCCACGTGCATGAGGACTTCGTGGTGCAACACCCGCAAAACGGAGGCGTATTTTTTACCCCGAAAACTGGGCAAATTCAACTTACTCCGGACGAGGTACGCTTGGGCCTTGCCATCGTCGAGGAGCACGCCGGTCTGGTTTTCCCGGATTAGCGTCCAAGTCCCACGTTCGTCCTGAAGCATCACCGAATAATCGGCGGGCAGAATGTATTCCTGGGCGACTTTCCACTTGCGGATGATCTCGCCGGTGCGGGCATCTTTGAGTTCGCCCCGGTGGTAAATCATCTTGCGGCGGTTGCCCATGCCAAACAGGAAATAGTTCAGCTCGGGCATCGGGCGCACGTTGGGCCATTCGCGCCGGAGCGAGTCGAGGCTGGCGTGGTAGGCGTTGAGGCTTTCCTGGGGCGTACGCATCGACTGCGCCTGGGCGTGAAATAGCAAGCCAAGCACAAAAAAGATTGTCAGGGAGGTATTCAAACGAACATTCATAGGAAAAAACCGGATATTGAGCGAACGGTGCGATAGATTGTTCTCAAACTTGTTAACTTTTGCCCGAAACATCAAATATCTTACTCCCATGTTCCAATACAATCCTCCCGGTAACCCCAATGAACCTGTAGTGAGAAGACAAAAGCCTCTTCTTAAATACAGTAAACGATCAAACCCATCTGTTGAGGACGATCGCCGTATTTTGCACTATCTGTTCCGTAAAATAGATTATCCCCAAGGGCCTGACACGACTCATTTAGGGAAAATCATGTACGCGGAACAACCAACTGATATCATTCTGCCGGGGGAGAAAGAGTCTGTGCAGTTTCCAGCATTGGATGAGCTGATTGATGTTTACTGCAAGCACTATCCCAACCAGATTTATGCGTACGATGTTGGACGGCCCCTTTTAGAGTCCGTCTTGGCGGCCAAAGGCAGTATTGGGGCCAAGATTTACGTGGGTATTTTTCCGACTTTTTTAAAAACACTCCCCTTTTTCCCGCGCCTTATTTGGAATCTAATTTACTGGTTACAAAGTCTGCTACCGAAGGATGACGTGCAATCACGCGAACCCCGGAAACTTATTTTCTACGCATTAGGACCCGATGGTAATCCAATTGACTTGAACCATGCTTCGGCTTCCATTTCGGCAAAGCCAGGAACTGATGGTATCAATTTACCCACGGGAGTGCCAACAACTAAGGGTACCATTTCTCAAAGCCCCCCGCTCAAAATGGCCTTCATTCCTAATATTGTCATGGCCGACGGAGCACGAATGGGCGGTGAAATGACGGGTACTTCCCCCCCCAACTAATCGCAGAATTTCTGTAGTTAAGCCATGAATACGTTCTTTTTGGTATTGAGCGGCCTTTCCGCTCTTTCCGCTTTACTGCCCGTTGGGGTGGCTTATTTCAGAGTTAATCAGTACGACCGCCTGCTCCGGATCGTGGCGGTGTACGTGTTGGTTGCGCTGGGATTTGACTTTGCCATGCACCTCATTCTGGCGTACATGCGAGCGCCCGGTTTTCAGAAATCATATCCTGATCTCAAGCTATCGAATCTGCCACTGGCGCATGTATGGGTTCTGACTGCGACCTTGTTGTTAGGGCGGGTTTACGAAATGGCCTTTGCGCACAGTAAACGTTTACAACAACTGGCTCGTTTTGGTACGATACTGGTAGGCATTTGCACAGTGGCCAATACATTGCCGTTTAAGCAGTGGTTCGATGGACTCCTGAATATGCCTTCAAAATCGCTCAGCATACAAAGCATATTCTTTCTTCTACTGGCACTGGTGTATTTTTACCGCCTTTTCACGTCGGATCGTCCGGTAATCAATCTTGAACGAACGGGTATGTTCTGGGTCAATTCAGCGGTGTTGATCTATTTTTCAATCAATTTCCTGGCCTTCTTTCTCTGGAATTACATGATTAAAGAAGGTGACGGAGGCGCGATGAGTAACGGAATTCACATCACAATCAATATTATTGCTAATCTCTTATTCGCTGCCGGACTACTTTGCGACTCGCCACAATCCCAACTAACGAAAGTGTAACCGCTGGTTTCATTCTGGCCGGGACTATCGTCGTGGCGATTCTGGTGGTCTTTATTTTCCTGTTTCTCATACTCTACCAGCGTCGGGCACTTCGGTATCGAACTGAATTGCAACTTCTGGAAACCGAAAAGCAGCAGGCTCTCACCCGCGCCGTGCTCGAAACCCAGGAAGGCGAACGCCGCCGGCTGGCCGAGGATCTCCACGATAGCGTGGGGCAGGTGCTGTCGGCGGTGAAAATGAACATGAGTCGGCTCGAAAAACAGCACGCCCGCCAGGCGGCTCCCGATGCCAATTATCTGGAGATGTTTGCCGCAACGCAGTCGATGGTCAATGATTCTATTGGCGAAATCCGCAACATCATCCGCAATATTCTGCCACCCGTGCTCCGTGATTTTGGGTTGGTCGAAGCCGTGCGCGATTTGTGCGAAAAAATAGCGCACAACACGGGCATCACGGTCAACTTTAATTATGACGGCGAGCCCTTTCGCGCCCGCCCCGACAGCGAGGTAATGCTCTACCGGGTGGTGCAGGAGCTTTTCAACAACGCCATCAAACACGCTAACGCCACCGAACTAAATGTGACGCTGGTGCGGCGGGGCGAGCAACTCACCCTGACTTTCTCCGACAACGGCGTCGGTTTCGACCCGGCCTCGGTCGCCAATGGCTTAGGCTTGAGGGGCATGGAAAGCCGGATTCAATTGCTCAAAGGTAATCTCCTCCTCGACACCTGCCCCGGCGAAGGCACCTGCACGACGTTGCGGGTGGCGATGTTGAATACAGAATTGAAAGTTGAAAATTGAGAGTTGAGAATTCAGAACTAAGAACTTTCAATTCTCAATTTAAAAGCCGACGCTTGTGTTGTCCCCGCGCGGGTCAGAAGCGCCTTCGAGCGTGCCGTCGGGAAGGACCAAAATGCAGTCCATGCGGCCCAATGTGCCCTTTTGCATTTCCATGACGTAGCCGCGCTCAATGAGTTTTTGTAACGTTTTTTCAGAAAAAGCGCCCTGCTCAAACGTCGTCTTGTCGGGTAGCCACTGGTGGTGAAACTTGAGCGCATTGACGGCCTGCTGCATGGTCATGCCGTGGTCGATCACGTTCAGAATCGTCTGAAACACGCTCGTGATGATGGTCGAACCGCCGGGCGTCCCCACGACCATAAATAATTTACCGTCTTTTTCCAGAATCGTAGGCGTCATGCTGGAAAGCATCCGCTTGCCGGGCTGCACGGCGTTGGCCTCATTGCCCACCAGCCCAAAGACGTTGGGTACGCCGGGTTTTACCGCGAAATCTTCCATTTCGTCGTTCATCAGAAAACCCGCGCCGCCCACCATCACCCGGCTGCCGTACCCGTTGTTGATCGTCGTAGTGATGGCGGCGGCGTTGCCTTCTTCATCCACGACCGAGTAGTGCGTGGTTTCGTTGCTTTCGTACCCGGCGATTTGCCCGCCGTTGATGGCTTTGCTGTCACTGGCCTGGGCAAAACTGAAATCCTGCCAACGTTTCTGGATGTACTGACTGTCAACGAGTTGTTTCTGGGGAACCTTGAAAAAATCGGGGTCGCCGAGCCAGCGGGCGCGATCGGCGTACACGCGGCGTTCGGCTTCAATCATCACCTGCGTGGTGGAATCGCTGTACCAACCCCATTTACCGAGCGGGTACGGTTCGACGAATTTTAATAATTGCACCAACGCAATCCCCCCGCTCGACGTGGGCGGCATCGAAATCACCTTGTGCCCCCGGTAGCTGCCCACCACCGCCTCGCGCCAGGCCGAATGGTACTCGTCGAGGTCTCTCTGGCTGATGGGGGCTTTGGCGGGGGCCATTTCCTTGACGAGCAAAGCCGCCGTTTGGCCCTTGTAAAATCCATCGCGGCCCTGCTCCTGAATGCGGCGCAGGGTATTGGCTAAATCCGTCTGAATCAGGCGTTCACTGGTTTGCCACTCGGTGCTGTCGGGTTTAAGGAAATACGTTTTGCCAGGGTTAAATTTCAGCAAATCCCCTTTGATTCGGTTCAAGCCTTTGGCTTCGTTTTCGGTCAAAATCACGCCGTTGGTCGCCAGGTCGATGGCGGGTTGCAGTACCTGTTTCCAGGGCAACCGCCCGAAACGCTGGTGCATCGTCACCATGCCATCGACCGAGCTGGGAACGCCGCTGGCGTGAATGCCCAGCCAGGCCATGTTGGGAATCACCGTACCCGCCGAATCCAGGTACATATCGCGGGTAGCGGCGACGGGCGCTTTTTCCCGGAAATCGAGCGTGAAGTTCTGGCCCTGCTGGTTGCGGTACACCAGAAATCCGCCCCCGCCCAAATTGCCCGCCGAGGGGTGAACCACCGCCAGCGCGAAGTGCGTGGCCACGGCGGCGTCGATGGCGTTGCCCCCGGCTTTCAAGATGTCCGCGCCGACTTACGAGGCTTCGGGGTGGGCCGAGGCCACCATGCCTTTTTTGCCAATAACGCCCTGCCGGTCGGAGTAGAATGGTTTGGCGTTCGGGTCGTCGGTGACGAATTGGTAGAAGCCCGCGCCTTCGCGGATGGCGGTTGATTGATTCGGGTTCCGGGATATTTTGCAGGAAACCAGCCCCAGCAAAACCAGACCGACAAGCATAAATTTTTTCATGGGAGAAAGTTAGGGAATTGGGAAGGTTGAAAATAGGGATTACGTGTATTGGTTCACGTACCCGAAACTTTGCCAAAGTTTTAGAACCGGGGCGCGTAGCCTTTGGCAAAGTTGGCGCAAAGTGTATAACCTCGTGAACCAATACAACTACGGGCTGGAATTGCAATGATCTCGAAAAAGCGCAGACCCGTCATTGCGAGAAGTGAGGTACGAACGACGAAGCAATCCGCCGCCGAAGACCAAACCAGAAAAGCTGGTACACCAAACTATTCTGGCCCGCTTCGGCAGATTGCTTCGTCAGTCACTGCGTGACTTCCCGCGCGGCGTCCGCTCGCAATGACGGGTTTACGCTTTTTCGCGGAGTATACAGGAAGTTACCGTCCCCCACCCGTAGCACCATTCCCCGCCAAATAATTATCCAAAAACACCAGAATCGCCTCGTAGCCCTTGATTTCGTTTTCCTTTTTCACGAAGCCGTGCCCTTCGTTCGGGAAAATAATGTACTCCACGGGAACTCCGTTTTTGCGCACATTGGCCACCATCTCGTCCGATTCGACCTGCAACACGCGGGGGTCGTTGGCCCCTTGCAGCACGATGAGCGGCTTTTTGATGCGGCTGGCGTGAAACAGCGGGGATTTGGCGTAGAGCGCCGCCGAATCCACCGCCGGATCGCCGAGTTCTTTGTAGAGCGATTCGCGCTGGGCCGTCCACCAACTCGGGATGCTTTTGAGCGTGCGCAGCCAGTTGGCCACGCCGAAAATATCGACGCCCACGGCAAATTCGTTGGGCGTGAAAGCCAGCCCGGCCAGTGTCATGTAGCCCCCGTAACTGCCGCCCATGATGCCAATTTTGGCGGGGTCCACGTAGCCCGTTGCAGTCAGGAACTTCTTCGATTCCACGCAGTCTTTCAGGTCGGCATCGCCGTGTTTGCGGTCGTCGGCGGCGAAGAAGGTTTTGCCGTAACCCGAACTGCCCCGGTTGTTCACCGCCAGCAACACGTAGCCGTGGTTGACGAGGTATTGCGTCAACGGGTTGTAATTCAGGCGGGTTTGCCCGCCGGGGCCGCCGTGAATCACGAGTAGCGCAGGGCGTTTTTCGCCGGGTTTCAGGCCTTTCGGTTTGTAGAGCAGCGCCGGAATTTCCATCCCGTCGAACGATTTATAGCGAATCACCTCGCCCGCCACCAAATCCGCCGCGTCGATTTCCGGGTTGAGCGATTGGCTGAGTTGCGTAACCTTGCCGGTCGTGAAATCGTACACGAACAAGTTGGAGGGCGCGGTCGAACTGTTGATGTAAAACGCCATTTTGGTCTCGCTGTCGGCGAAGGTCACGCCCACCACGTCACCGGCGGGCAGGTTGGGCAGCTTCACGTCCTGGCCGGTTTTAGTGTCCATAATCTTCACCACCGTCCGGGCGTCCTGGTTGAGCGCGGTCACGCGGTAGCGGCCCATGCGCGAGAAATACCCGAATGATACGTCCCAGGGCGCTTTTTCGAGGGTTTCGCTCTTGCCGGTTTGGAGATCGTAGGCCTTGAGCGATTTAAACTCGCTGCCTTCGTCGCTGAGGTAGAGCAGCTTGCGATTGTCGGGTGTAAAACTGAGCGGTGAAAACGCCACTTCGCCCGGATGGGGCGTGAGGTGTTTGGTTTGGCCGGTTTGGAAATCGTGCAGGTAGATGTCGGCGTCGGCGCTGGTTTTTACTTTGGTCAGGGCCAGGTAGCGCTTGTTGTCCGACACCGCGCCGGGGAAATACCCGCCTTCGTTTTTAAACAGCACCTTCGAGGTGAGCGTGGTCGCGTCCATTTCGTAGAGGTCGAAAAACCGCTTGTCGCGCTCGTTGGAGGAATAGAAAAAGCTCTTTTTGTCAAAGCTCATTCCTTCAAACCCCACCTTCGCGCCCTTCGCGGGGGTCAGTTCGCGGGCCGGGCCGTCGGCCTGGCGGAGAAACAGGTGGGTGAGTTCATTGCCGCCTTCGTCGCTGGCGTAGAGCAGCCGCCCGTCGGGCAGGAATTCCTCGGCGTAAATCGCGTTGGTGGTCGAGGTCGTGAGCGGTTTGGCCGTGCCCCCGGTCAGGGGCACTTCGTAGGCATTGACCGTACCCGACTGGTTGCTATTAAAAACCAGTTTCGATTCATCCGGCGAAAACACCGCCCCGCTGAGGCGGGTGGTGTTCATGAATTGCTGGATGGTGTACTTTTTCACCGGAGTTTGGGCGGGAGCGGGGCGGAGAGTAAGGAGCAGCAGAGCGGCAGGAGCCAGCCAGAGCCAGGGGTTGCGTTTGGGGTTCATGGGAGTAGGGTTTGGAGATATGATTTACTCAAAAATACGAAAAGGGTTGGAAATGAAGAGATTTCTTAGTTTTTGAGGGCAAGATGTTTGGAGAAGTGGACGGAAGTGGGTAGAATTGTTCGCTGAACACATATTCGGTCACCAAGTAGCTGCAAATTTGGTCATTTAACCACCCCGGCCT
>JAJAZB010000498.1 GCA_026785975.1 Cytophagaceae bacterium
CTCTCCGGTGGAGAGGGATGACTTAGGAACCTGTATTTGCACCCCTCTCCACCGGAGAGGGGCCGGGGGTGAGGCTCCATGCGCATTGAGCGATAGTCTTATACTCAAAACGTCCCCTTGTTTTCGTGGTCGCCGGAGCGCGGTTTTATCGTGCGCTTGAGGGGAATTTGCATACCCTCGGTGCCTTCCAGCCAGTCGTACAATTGCCCCGCCATCTGCCGGATGGTTGGCTGGTGCTGCGGCACTTTGATCAGGTTGGGCATCTCGTGCGGGTCGGCCTGCAGGTCGAAAAACTCGTTGGTATCCCAAATTCCGTGGTAGCGGACGTATTTGTAGCGGTCGGTTCGCACGGCGTGGACGGTCGGCGTGTGCGGAAAGTCGTACTCCCAGTAATATTCGTAAAAAATCCGGTCGCGCCAGTCGGCCACTGCTTGCCCCTTCAACAGCGGCACCATCGAACGGCCCACCATCGGCGGGGCTTTCTGCAAACCGGCCAGTTCCAGAATCGTCGGGGCGATGTCCACGTTCTGCACCAGCTGCGGTACGGTCGAACCGGCTTGAATCAGCTCGGGGCAGCGCATCAGCAAGGGCACCCGCATGGATTCTTCGTAGGCCGTGCGCTTGTCGATCAGGCCGTGTTCACCGAACATAAAGCCGTTGTCGCCCATGTACACGACCAGCGTACTTTGGGCTAAACCGTTGTCATCCAGATACTTCAACACCCGCCCGATGCTGGCATCGAGGCTGCGGAGCGTTTCGCAATAATCGCGCACGAACGCGTCGAACGTGGTGGTGCCGTGGTAGAGATAATCCACGCCGTGCCAACTGTAGCGCTGGCGTTTCACCCAGTTGGGTACGCCCGACGGATCGGTTTCGGGATTTTCATTTTTCGGCGATGATTGATAAAACGAGGGCGGATATTGAATCGGCTTTCCGGCGTAGCGATTGCGGTCATCCCGCCCCGGATTAAATTGGTGATGCACCGCTTTGTGCGATAAGTACAGGAAAAACGGCTTGGCCTGATCGCGGCCCTTCATCCAGTTGACAGCGTAATCGGTCAGTACGTCGGTGGTGTAGGCACTGTCGCCGTGCGAAACCTGTTTGCCGTCCACGTTGAGCGTTGGGTTGTAGTACACGCCCTGCCCGCGAAAACTCACCCAGTGGTTGAAGCCCCGGCGGGGCCGGTCGTCCTCGTTGCCCATGTGCCACTTGCCAACGAACGCCGTTTGATAACCCGCCTGTTGCAGGTACTGCGGAAAGTACGTCAGCGTCGGCGGTTCCGGCGCAACGTTGTCGACCACCGTGTGCTGGTGCGAATACAGGCCCGTCAGGATACTGGCGCGGCTGGGCGAACACAGCGCCGTGGTTACGAAGGCTTTGGGGCAGTGCGCACCTTCGCGCCGGATGCGGTCGAGGTTGGGCGTTTCGAGCCAGGGCGCGATGGCGGGTTTCATAAAACTCATGAAATCGTAGCGGTGGTCGTCGGCGAGAATAAAAATGACGTTGCGGGGCCGGACCGCGCTCGGCTTGCCAGCGGTCGTTAGTTTAGGCAAGGGCTGGAGCGTTTTTGGCGACTGGCTTTGGGCAAATGTGGTTTCTAAGCCGATCAGCAAAAGGAGCAAAGGGTATATTTTCATCGTAAAACAGGTTCGGAGTTACAGGGCCATCAATCGTTTTTTTGTCATTTCGGCTCTCTCGCGGCCTTGTTGCCATAGTACGGGTACGTATCAATTACTTCGCCCGCTTCGGTCAGGCGCGGGTCGGCGGTGCGCTGCCGCCAGGCTTGCAGTTGCTGCTTCAATTGACCTTTTGTACGCTGGTAAATCGGGGTATCAGCCACGTTGGTTTGCTGATTCGGGTCTTTTTGTAAATCGTACAGTTCCTCCGCCGGGCGTTTGGCCATGGCCCCGTCCGTGAGCGAACGGTGCTGGTCGCGGTGTTCGATGAGGTAGCGTTTGGCCGGGCCGTTGTCGATGTCGCCGTAAGCGCCTACCGCCATGACCTCCCTGGGATCGCCCGCTGGCCAGCGGTCCGGTTTGAGGTTTTGAATGTATAAAAACCGGGTCGTGCGAATGGCCCGCGCCGGATAGCCCAGGTTGCCCGCCCGTACCTGGGCGTGGCGCTCGCGCTCGATGAAGACGGCTTGGTCGGCGGGTTTTTTCCCGGTCATAAAACGCACCAACGACTGTCCTGCCATGCTCTCCGCTTTGGGTAAACCGGCCCATTCCAGCAGGGTCGGGGCCAGATCAACCAGGCTGACGGGCGTGGCGATGCGCTGGCCACCCGCAGATTTTCCGTCATAAATAATCAGCGGAATCCGGCTGCCCGCGTCGTACAAATTCGCTTTGGCGCGGGGAAACGGCATCCCGTTGTCGCCCGTTACGATGATGATTGTGTTTTGTTGCCGACCAGATTTCTCCAGCGTTTCGACCACGCTGGCCACGGCCTGCTCCACGCGGGCCACTTCGGCGTAGTAATCCAGCAAATCGTCGCGCACTTCGGGCGTATCGGGCAGGTGAGCCGGAACTTTCAGGTACTGCGGTCGCAGGCCAATGGTTTGTTTCAACGAAGTTTCGTAGGGCCGGTGCGGGTCCCGGGGTCCGAGCCAGAAGAAGAACGGTTGTGGCGGTCCGGTGGATGAATTCGACATGAATTCGGCAAACGACTTGAACGACGGCCCGGCGGGGTTGCGGGTGTAGCCACCGACGGTGTGGTCGCCTGGCCCCCAGCCTTTGCCCGTCAGGCCCACGCGGTAACCGGCCCCTTCGAGCAGATTGACAACGTTGGGATAGCGGCCGGGCAGCGTTCCCCATAGGTTGGTGCCTTCGGCGAGTTGGTGCGGGTGGCGACCCGTCAGCATCGAAGCCCGCGACGGGGAGCAGGACGGAGCCGTGCAAAACGCAGCCTCAAACAAAATCCCCTGCCGCGCCAGCCGGTCGATTGTCGGGGTGAGCGCCACCGAATCGCCGTAGCAGCCGAGCGTCGGCGACAGATCGTCGGCCACGATGTAAACGATGTTCGGTCGTTGCGTGGGCTGGGCCACACCCAGTTGGGCCTTACCCGGTTTTTCGGTTTTCTGACGAAAAGTCCAACCCACCGCCAGGAAGGCAATGAGCGTTAAAACGGTTCGGAACTGCTTCATTGATAGGGGGTTACGTCGACGGTATTTTTAGAGAGTCACTTGGCGATAATGACCTGCGCCGCATCAAGAAGCTGTTTGAGTTAATCTTTTGCAGTCCAAAAGATTAACTCAAACAGCTTCTAAGGCTTCCGGGCCTTGCTCAGGCTTTTATCGGCTTCTGACCGTTGTATTTTACCGGGCGGCACTTTTCCCAGTGACTGCCCGAAAGCCGTCATTGCAGTTTGCAATTCCTGCACCTTCGCCGGGTTTTGTTCGGCTAAATTGTTCTGCTCGCCCAAGTCCTGCCGCAGGTTGAACAGCAGCAAGGGGTGAGCCGCTAACGCTTTCATGCCCGGAGTGCCCGCGTTGCCGCCGTAGGGCAATTTCAGTTTCCAGTCGCCCAGCCGGAAGGCTTCAAGTTTGCCGTTGAAATAATAGGCCAGTTGCTCCGCTTTGCGCTTGCCGGTACCCGTCAGCACGGGCCAGAGGTCCTCGCCGTCGAGCGGTCGGTCGGTCGGAACGCGGCCACCACCCAATTTGGTCAGCGTCGGGAACCAGTCCATCATCAATGCCAAATCGGAATTTACCTTTCCCGCCGGAATTTTACCTTTCCAACAGGCAATGGCCGGTACGCGCATTCCGCCTTCAAACGTCGTTTGCTTGCCCTCGCGTAGCGGCCCGGCCGAGCCAGCGTCCTCGCCCATGACGAGCCAGGGGCCATTGTCACTGCTGAAAATAACCAGCGTGTTTTCTTCCAACCCACGTTCGCGCAACTTTTTCATAATTTCCCCCACACTCCAGTCCAGTTCCTGAATCACGTCGCCGTACAACCCTTGCCCGGATTTACCCACAAACTCCGGCGATGCGTAGATGGGAATGTGCGGCATATTGTGAGCGACGTACAAAAAGAACGGACGTTTTTGATTTTGGTCAATGAACCTGAGCGCCTCCTGGGTGTAGCGCTGGGTGATGTAGCGCTGGTCGACTTTGTACTCCTCCACGTGGTCGTTGCGCAGGTACACCACCGACGTCATGTCGTTGCTGTACGGAATGCCAAAGTAGCTGTCGAAGCCGTGCCGGACGGGACGATACGCTTCCAGATGGCCCAGCTGCCACTTACCAACCATGCCCGTGCGGTAGCCCGCCCCCCGGAGGGTTTCGGCCAGTGTCACTTCCGCCGAATCGAGGCCGGTGTAACTATCCGGGAAAAAGACGCCGTTGACACCCTGCCGGATCGGGTAGCGGCCCGTCAGCAGGGCCGCCCGCGAAGGACTGCACACGGGCGAGGCCGAATAGAAATCCGTGAAGCGCATCCCGCCCCTGGCCAACTGATCGATGTTGGGCGTGGCAATTGCTTGGTTGCCGTAGCAACCCAAATCACCGTAGCCCAGGTCGTCGGCGTAGATAAAAACGACGTTGGGTTTAGTGGTTTGTCGGGTTTGGCCAGGGGCTATTTGGTCGTTGAGCAGACCGGCTATGGCCAATAAGGTTGTTAGAATGGGTTTCATAATTCACTGGGGTTTGCTGTTATTTGGCGGCTACGATTCCTTTCCGAACCTCCTGAAGCAACGCCGCCAATTCCCGAATTTTATCGGAATGCGCCGCCGCGACGTTTTGCCGTTCGGCCCAATCGGTCGCCAGGTCGTAGAGTTGCGGTTGGGCATCGGCCCCGGTTTCGGTGTTGGTATTTTTGTTAATTTTTACGCCCTGACTGGGTTCGATGTATTTCCAGAAGCCTTTCACCACCGACAGGGTGCCCGAAACGGCGTGTTCAACGACGTGGTCGCGCCCGGTTTTGGTCTCGCCCAACCAGGCCGAAAGTTGATCCCGGCTGTCGGGCGCTTGCCCGGCGGGTACGGCCCGACCGGTCAGTTTGGCCAGCGAGGCCAGCAGGTCGATCTGGCTCACCAGCGCGTCGGTCACGCCGGGCTTCACCCGCCCCGGCCAGCGCACCAGCAGGGGCACCCGTGTGCCGCCTTCAAAAGCGCTGTACTTGCCGCCGCGCAGCGGCCCCGACGGCGTATGGCCGCTCAGTTTTTCAACGGCCCCGTCCTGGTAACCGTCGTCGATGACGGCCCCGTTGTCACTGCTCAGCACAACGAGGGTGTTGCCGGTCAGGCCCAGCCGGTCGAGGGCTTTCAGGATTTCACCCACCGTCCAGTCGAGTTGCAAAATAACGTCTCCGCGCGGCCCCAGGCCACTTTTTCCGGCAAAGCGTTGGTGCGGTACGCGGGGCACGTGGATGTCGTGGGTGGATAAATACAGAAAAAATGGGGTGCTACGGTGCTTATCCATGAAATCAATTGCTTTGCCGGTCAGTACGTCGGCGAGGTCTTCGTCGGTCCAGCGGGCGGCTTTTCCTCCGCTCATGGACCCAATGCGGCTGATGCCGTTGATGATGGTGTTGTCGTGGCCGTGGCTGGGCTTCATTTTGAGCAATTCGGGATGGTCTTTTCCGGTGGGTTCGTTGCCGACCGGTTCCCCGAAACTAACCCGGATCGGGTCGTTCGGGTCGAGCGCCACGACCCGATGATTTTCCACGAAAACGCAGGGCACCCGGTCGCCGGTGGCGGGCATCAGAAATGAGTAGTCGAACCCGATGTCGTTCGGCCCTTTCGTGATTTCGCCGTTCCAGTCGGGGCCACCCGGCGGCCCCAAACCCAGGTGCCACTTACCAACCACGCCCGTTTGATAACCCGCTTTTTGCAACACGGCCGGTAGCGTCGTGCGACCCGGCTCGATGATGGCGGCGGCATCGCCCGGCGCAATATTTGTCCCTTTCCGCCGCCAGGGGTACTCGCCCGTCAGCAGCGCGTACCGCGAGGGCGTACAAGTGGCGGAGGTGGCGTGGGCGCGGGTAAAACGCAACCCGCCACGGGCCAGCCGGTCGATGTTGGGCGTGGCCACTTTGGTGGCTCCGTAACAGCCCAAATCGCCGTAGCCCAGGTCGTCGGCGTAAACCAGGACGATGTTGGGTTTACTGGCCGGACGCGGTTGAGCCTGACCAAAAAAGCTCCCAACGAGCAGAAAAATGAGTAGGCAGGGTTGTCTCATGGGTCCGGTTGTGTATGTCACTAAAGTCCGAATGCTGACGTTTATACTTAGGTTTCCATTCGGATTACGAATTGAACCTGTTCATCGGCGTCCGGATAATTGCCCTCAAGCGAGGCCGGTTACCCAAACCTGCTCGGCTTCCGTCAGGCCGTAGAGTTCGTACACGAGCGCGTCAATCTGCCGGTCGGTGGTTTCGATTTGGCGGTCGAGTTCGCGCAGCCGTACTTTTTCGGTTTTAAACGCCGCCAGCCAGTCTTTTTGTTGGGCCGGCGTGAGCGTTGCCCCGGCTTTGGTGAGTTCAGCGAGCAAGTCGCCGAACTCGTAGCGGTGCCAGTCGCGGAGTTTTCCCGAAACGGTTTTTAGCTTGAAATTGGCCTGGAGCAATTCGACGAACGCGCCGCCGTGGTGATGACGGGCGTGATGCAGGGATAGCTGATTTTCAACGTATTGTGAAATTTTTCCCCGAATGATCTCGTCCGAAGTTCGGATGGGTAGCGAGGCCAGTTCGTAAATGCGGATTTCGGGAAAGGTCTTGTCGAGGCGGTTGAATTTCTTGCGGAAATACCAGGCCATCAGCGTCGAACCCAGCACCCCGAGCAGAAATTTTGCCGATGCCGGGTCGTGCGGTTTCACGATTTGGAGCAACTGACTCGTGACGAAATCGTCGGACGTGTGGGCGCAAACCAGCCGCTCGCCCACGATAAGCCGCACCAGCAGGCGGTCGCCCTCAAACAGCGTCGGCTCGCGCATGGCCGCCAGATTGTCGCCGTATTTCACCCAACGGGTTTGGTAATTGATTTCGTAGGGCTGAATGTCCTTGCCTTCCAAAAACTTCCGCCAGGTTTCATCTTTTTGAAAATCAGCCTCGTACCGGTTGTTCTTCGCGTCTTCTGGCTTTTGCTTTGGATTGCCTTTTCCGGTTTCGTAAAGCATAACTCCTCTTTTCACCACCGCCAATTCATCCACCCGCTGGCCCCCGGTCTCGATTTTTTGCCGAATGGGTAAATCTTCCGTGCGCAGGTTGATGTTGAAAATTTTGAGTTCGTCGTCGGCCCAAACCGACTGCGGTAGTCGGCCAAACTCACGCGGCACGAAGTCGGCACCGGGCCGGGCCAGTCGGGTTTCCCACTTGCCGGTTGGGGGCGGCAAACTGCGTTTGAGCGTTGTAACCACGGGCAGCACCACCGCGTCGGGAAATACCGGCACGTCGGAATAATCGGCGATTTCGCACACCTGAGTTTCCCGCAAAATAAACGTCCGCAGTTTCAGGTTCGACTGATTGTTGAGCCAGGTGTTGGGCGTAATCAGCGAAATGTAGCCCTGGGACGCGGTTAGTTTTACGCTTCGTTCCCAAAACAAAACGTACATATCAAATTGGTAATCAGCTACTTCGTACTGGTTGGCAAAGTAGTCGTACCGCCGTCCAAACTCCTCTTTCCAATCGCGCCCGCCGAGGTAGGGCGGATTGCCCACCACCACGTCGAAGCCACCCGCCGCCGTGATTTCGGGGAAACGCGCGGCCCAGTCGAAGGCATCCGGCCCGGCCAGGGCGGGGTCGTCGATGAGCGAATTGCCCCGCTGAATGTTGTCGCTCAGGCTGGCGAGGGCTTCGCGGCGGTTGGCGGTTTTGAGCCAGAGCGACAGTTTGGTAATCTCGACCGACTCGGCGTTGAGGTCCACCCCGAACAGATTTTGCTGAACGATGCGCTTTTTGATGCGCCACTCCTCCGGCCGTTCCACGGTGGCCCATCCCGACGCGTCCAGCCCCGCGAGACTCACCGAGCCAGTTTCGGGCCGGAGACGACGGGCGAGCGGTACGCTGAGTTTTTCGAGTTCCTGGGTTACGATGCGCCACTGCTGGTAGAGAAAATCGAAGACTTCGGTCAGAAACGCCCCCGATCCGCAGGCCGGGTCGAGCACCCGAATGGCGGCGAGGTGTTCGCGGAAAGTCGCCCAGTAGTGGCGGTGGAGTTGAATGGTTGCATTAGCACTGTGTTCGGTAATGCTTTCGTAGTCAGCCGGTTGAGGTTCCATCAATTCGCTCAGGCCCATCGAATCGAGCAGTTCGCGGCGGCGGTCGTCGAGCCAGCCGCCCACGGCGGCTTTCACCATGTACTGGGTGATGTACTCGGGCGTGTAGAAAATCCCATCTTTTTTGCGCTTCGACACGCCCGGTGGGACGCTCCCCGGTGGAGCGGTGGGTTCGGGCACCTCGTTTTCGATGACCGCCACGATTTCTTCGATGTCGCTGATGCTTTGCTCGAAAATATGGCCGAGAATCGTCACGTTGAGTTGACTCTGAAAATCGTACTGCCGCAGGAAGTCGATCCAATCGAAAAGCGGCGCGTTGGCAATTTGCAGCGATTCAAGGAGGTCGTCACCGCGAAACAGCCCGCCGTTGAAAGCCGGAATGCTGGTGCCGTTGCGGTTGAAGCCCGCGTCGAGGGCGCGAAACAGGTGGCGGAGTTCCTGCCAGAGTTCGTACTCGCTCGTGCTAAACGATTCTTTCGTGGCGCGTTTCACCTTGTCGAGCACGTCGCTCACCAGTTCCATGTCGCGCACGAAGCAGGTGAAAATGAGCCGGTCGATGAGTTTCTGGGTGCTGGCAAACAGCGCGCGGGGGTCGGAATCGGCGTTTTGCTGGCGGAGGTGGTTGAAAAGTACCTGCCGTTTTTCGCGGTACTGCCGGTAAAAATCGACGGAGATGGTACGGAGTTCCTGCTGGCGGTTTTCAAAGCGCTGTTCGATCACGCTGCGCTGGGTTTCCAGAAATAACCGCCCTTTGTGCAACAGCAGCAGAAACCGCCCCAGGTTGTCATTCTGGAGCAGTTCAGGAATACGAAACACCTCGCAACGCCCCGCGTTGGCGGCCGGGTAGAGTCGGATTTCCTCGTAATTCGACACCAGCACCCAGGCGCACTTGCCGCCCATTTTGGGCGCGTAGCTGAAGGCTTGCTCCACGGGCGAGCCTTTGAAGTCGGTGCGGTTTTGGGCTTTGTCGAGGTTGATGCCAAAGCCCTTGAGTTCGATGACCGCCCGCACGTCGCTGCTTTCGGGCCGGAAGTAGCCCAGGGCACCATCGGGTTTTTTGCCGTCCACCTCGGTTTTAAGTTCTTTTTCGAGGTTCCAGTTTTCTTCGTGTACTTCGTAGGCGTAGCCGAGAATTTCGCCGAAAAACAGGTTGAGAAAATCGCTTTGAAACTTCGTCTCGCTGCCCTTGCCCACGCGTCCGGCCAGGGCTTTTTGCCACTTCAACACGGCAGTGCGGCGCGTGTCGAGCGGGCCAAGATCTTTAAGAAAATTACTGGTTTCGAGGGCTTTAAAGTCGCTGGGGGCGAAAATAGGCTGGGGCATGGGCGAAATTTAGCAAAAAACAGCAAAGGCGGGTCCCGGTTCCGAACCGTAGTCGGCCTAAAACCCGCCCGTCGCAACCTGGGTCGACCAATACGCGAACGGCCAGGTTATGCTAAACAGGAACGAGTGCGATGCGGAAACCCCAACTCCTAAATCTTCACCGCCTGCCGCGCCAGCAGCACCCAGGCTCCTTTTTGCTTTTGCCAAACCAGCAGCACGGCGAGGTTGGCGGTGCCCGGTTTGCCGTCGTTGCTGGTCCGGGCCGAAAGTTTGTGCCGCACCACGGCCACGTCGCCCGTCATGCGAATGGTTTGCCCGGTCAGGTCGATGGTGACAAAATCGGACTTCCCGCTGGCGAGGGCTTCGATAAAAGCGGCCTTGTCTTCCACCAACCCGTTCGAGTGCCCGTAGCTGAGATCGGACGAAGCGAGGCGGTCGAGGTTGGTCCGGTCGGCATCGATCATCGCTTTTTTCAAAGTTTCTACGGCGGAGGCTACCGCTTTTTCATCGTTGGTTTGGGCGAAGGCAACGGTACTCAGGGCAAGCAGAAGTACCAGGCCAAGGAGGGATTTTTTCATTTGAATTGGGTTTAGAGAATAGAAAAAAGAGTAAGCCCGAAACAACTCGTCCGCAGTCATCTGAAAATCCGTCAGGGCGGGCGCGGCGACTGCTTTGGGCTTTGCTTCAGGGTAAACATAACGGTTTATCGGCTCTTTTCGGTGGGCGTGGCGCGGTTCCGAACCGTGCCACGCCTAAAACGCCGGGATTCAGAGGGTCGGGGTTAAATTATTCAATAAAAAAGACCAGAGCCTGCGCCCTGGTCTTTTTGTTTCCGCGTAAAAACTGATCGCCAACGCGGCTTACAGCCAAATTCAGATGAATCAGCGGCGCATCAATGCCGGATCAGAAACCGGATTGTCGGCCCGTTTTACGCCTACTTTTTTGCGCGCGGCAACGGCGGCTTCTTTTTCAAGGCGGTCGAGAAAGCTAATGGCTTCTTTAAGCTGACTTTTTAATTTTTGGAGGTGTTTACGGTCCTGGCTGTTCATGATTTAACCCATTTTCATTTGAAAACAAAACACGATTTTGGGCTGTATGGTTCTGACTGCCAGTAGTTTTAATGAAGAGTCCCTGGTATTCGAGGCCGAGGCGGTAGCGCGTCCAGACCCGGAAGTCGATGGGCCGCGCTACCGCTGGGCAGGAGGTTGTTGAAGGTTTCGGCGAGACGGTCTTCCCCAAGGCGAAGCCGCATCCGTTCGCTCCAGAACTGCGCGCCCAACGCAACCGAAACGTTGAAGGCTTTCCGCGATTGGTAGCGGTACCCGGCGTTGACCAGGGCGAAGCTGGCCGTAGACGCATTGGTGGGTTTTTGGAAAAAGTGCCCGATTCCAACCTGCGTAAGTCGGTTCAGCCAGAAATTTGGTAGTTTGCAATCCTGATTTGTCCGGCCTTTGTTTTCAACCAAATCCCGCATGAAGCGCCTCGTTCACAAGCATCCACTGGCCATCCGCTGGTTTCACTGGGTCAATTTCCCCATTCTCGGGTTGATGATCTGGAGCGGCCTGCTGATTTACTGGGCCTACGCCCCGTACAAAATCCAAATCGGCGACGTGTTGCTGTTTAAGTTTTTCCCGGCCTGGTTTTATCAGGGTTTAAACGTTCCGCGCCGGTTGGCGGAGGGCATGGCCTGGCACTTTGCGTTGATGTGGCTGTTTACGCTCAACGGCGTGCTGTACGTGGGATACACCCTGATTTCCGGGCAGTGGCGACTGCTGGTACCCGACCGGCATTCGTTCAAAAATGCCTGGCTCGTGACCTTGCACGACCTGGGTTTACGCAAAACCGCCCCGCCCCAACGCAAGTACAATGACGCCCAGCGCATCGCCTATTCGGCCATTATTCTGATGGGAATCGGGTCGGTGCTGACGGGTTTGGCCATTTACAAACCCACCCAATTCGCCGGACTGACCACCCTGCTGGGGGGGTACGAAGCCGCCCGGCTGGAGCATTTCATCCTGACCATTGGCTACGTGTTGTTCTTTCTAGTTCACGTGGGGCAGGTGGTCAGAGCGGGTTGGAACAACTTCCGGGGCATCGTCACGGGGTTTGAAGTAAAACAGGAACCAGAAAATGAGGTTGACGAAGTTCCCCAAAAAACGATCCAACAACCGTGAAAAAAGACCTCCTTCCCGAAGAATTGACCACCGAACAGCAACTTCGCCGCCGGACGTTGAAGGCGTTCGCGTGGTTTGGTTTAGTTAGTTTGGTGCCGATTGGCGTTTGGAAATGGATTGCTGCCCAACCGAAGGCGGCGGGGATTCGAAAACCCCTCCGGCAGGTTCTCGACGCCAACATCAACCTAAACGGCGCATACTTCAGCGATACCCACCTGGCACCGACGTTCCCGAAGGGGCTGGCCGCCAAACAGGTGCGCGTCAACGGGCGGGACGGTTTGAAGAGCACGATCGACTTGACGACCTGGCGCTTGCGCGTGGAACAACCGGGCAAATCCGCCCTGGAATTCACCCTCGACGACCTGAAGGATTTGCCCAAACAGGACCTTATTTTCGACTTCAAATGCGTGGAAGGCTGGAGCCAGATTCAGCATTGGGGCGGCGTGCGGTTTTCGGACTTTGTGAAAAAATACGGCCTGGATTCAACAAGTAAGTACGTCGGCATGGAAACGCCCGACCGGGGCTACTACGTGGGCCTGGATATGCAAAGCGCCCTACATCCGCAAACATTGCTGGCCTTTGAGATGAATGGTGCGCCGCTCACGACCGAACACGGTGCGCCCTTGCGACTGATTATTCCGGTGAAATACGGCGTGAAGAATCTAAAACGAATTGGTACCATCCGCTTCGCCGATGCGCGTCCGCGCGATTATTGGGCCGAGCGCGGGTACGATTATGACCTTGCTTTATAAAAATCAAATCCCTAAAAACGCCCCTCGCCGGGCTAATCTCAGGCTGATTTGTAGTGTAGTCGGCTTCGGGAAAACGGGTCTTTTGCCTACCTTAGAGGCTGTTTCTAACCTTCCCGTACAATTTATGAAAAACGTTTTTCGCCTGACCCTGCTGCTGGTGTGGCTGGGGCCAGTTGCCGGGGCACAAACTCAAACGCCCGTTGCCGTTACCGACCTGACCAAAATCAGAACCGTCACCTTCGTCAACTTTGCCCCCGACGGGCAGCGGGCCGTGTACGCAGTGCAGAGCCTGGAACCCAACGAAACCGACAAACTGGATTTTGACTACCGGACGCACCTCTGGCTGACGGACTTTGTCAATCCGCCGCGCCAACTGACCCGAGGGAGCGAGAGCGTGAGCCGGAGCGTTTGGGTGGATAATAAATCGCTGCTTTTCGCCCGGAACGTAAAAACTAAATCACAACTTTTTTTGCTGAGTTTTGAAGGTGGCGAACCCGTACAATTGACTGATTGGAAGTACGGAGCCAGCAACCCGCAGGTCGCGCCGGATGGCTCGAAAGTCGTGTTTTCGGTCAGCCTGACCCAGAGCGAATTGCTCAGCGATTCCTTGTTTAATGCCCCGAAAAGCCTGCCCGCCTGGTCGCTGGAAAAGCCGGGCTTCACGGATAATTCATTTTTGAAACCGGGCAAAGACGTTAAGCCAAACCCCGATGGCTCGCTGGCCGAAATCCGGGCGTACCTGGCGAAGGACGAAGAAGACAAAAAGGCGAAAGTCATTAACCGCCTCAATTTTCAGGGCGAAGCCACGACCCAACCCGAACTCAATTTTTCGCATCTGGCTATTCTGGAAGTCCGAGAAGGGGCCAAACCCCGCCCGCTAACGACGGGGTTTCAATCGTACAACGGCGCGACGTGGGCGGCGGATGGGCAACAGATTTACACCGTCACGGGCCTCGATTCCCTCAATCACCCCGACCGCGAAGTGGATAGCCGTCTCTGGGCGATTTCGGTCGATGGCGCGGGGCGGCGGTCGTTGGTGGCCAATCAGGGGCAGCGGGTATCGTTGCCGGTGCCTTCGCCCGACGGACGCTGGCTGGCCCTGCAAACGACGACGTCCACGGGCGTGAATTTCCCGCATCTGGCTTTAGCCAACGCCGATGGGAGCAATCTCCAGGCCATTGATTTTGATCGGGCGGTGAGCAACCAAGTTTGGTCGAAAGATTCCAAAGCCCTCTATTTTACCGCGCCCACCAACGGCGGATTTCCGCTCTACCGCCTCGACGTGCAAACCCGCGCCCTGGAGCGTCTGACCGATTTTGACACCGGGGTCGGGGATTTTGACGTTTCGCAAAACCGACTGGTTTTCGCCAAAACGGAAGTGGCGAATCCCTCCGAACTGTACGCCGCCACGCTACCCGCCGCCGGGAAAAGTCGCAAGGCGGTACCAATTATTTTCACGCCGGAAGTACTCAAAAAAGCCGTTCGGCTGAGTAATTTGAACGGGGAGTGGCTGAAGGCCAGGACGCTGAGTTTCCCCGAAAAACGCACGTTTACCAATTCTAAAAATCAGACTATCGAGTACTGGATCATGAAACCGGCGGGCTGGGAGGCGGGTAAAAAGTACCCGCTGATGCTCAATATGCACGGCGGACCAACGGCGATGTGGGGGCCGGGCGAAGCCACGATGTGGCACGAGTTTCAATATTTTTGCGGAAAAGGGTACGGCCTCGTGTACGCCAATCCGCGCGGATCGGGGGGCTACGGGCTTGACTTTCAACGCGCTAACATCAAAGATTGGGGTACTGGTCCCACCGAAGACGTGCTGACGGCGGCCACGGCGGCGGCCCGTGAAACCTGGGTCGATACTAGTCGGCAGGTGCTGACGGGCGGGTCGTACGCGGGCTACCTCACGGCCTGGATCGTGGCCCACGACAACCGCTTCAAGGCCGCTTTTGCCCAGCGCGGCGTGTACGACCTGACGACGTTTCTGGGCGAAGGCAACGCCTGGCGATTGATTCCCAGTTATTTTCAATACCCCTGGCTCGACCAGCAGGAGCACGTTTTGGCGAGCAATTCGCCGTACTCGTTTGTGCAAAATATCCGAACGCCGCTGCTCATCAAACACGGCGAAAACGACCTGCGTACCGGGCCGATTCAGAGCGAAATGATGTACAAAAGCCTCAAGATTCTGGGCCGGCCCGTGGAATACGTGCGAATGCCGGGTGCTACACACGAACTTTCCCGGAGTGGTAACGTGCGTCAGCGCCTCGACCGAATGCTGCGGATGTACGAGTTTTTTGAACGGTACGTGGGGGATTCTAAAACCGGGCAAAAACCGGAGGGCGGCAAATGAGGCGCTACGTTTTCCAGGGATTTATCGCCTGCACTTGCTTAGGCGTAAGCCTCGCTCAGGGGCAACCGCCAGCCGATTCGGTGGCGATTGCGTCGGCCTTGTGGCAAATCAAAACCGTTGGGCCGGGGGTGGTTTGGAAGCAGTTTCATTTTGCCGAAAAGCAGCTTTTCAACGCCAATCAGAACATCAACATTTTGGAAACCAGGCTGAAAAACCGGCGGGTTCGGTTTGGCTTTGCCTCCGCCGATGCTGTTGGGGATACGGCTCGTAAACTGCTAAAAACCAGCGAAATCGCGGCGAAAGTGGGTGCGTTGGTGGCGGTGAACGGTACTTTTTTTGACACAAAACGGGGCGGTTCAGTCGATTTTATCAAGATCGCCGGTCGTGTGCTGGATACCACTCGGTATGCCCCTGGCAAAGCCCTCGCCGAACATCAGCAAGCGGCTCTGGTGGTCCGCCGACGGAAGGTGCGGGTGGCACGGGGGACTAGTTACGGTTGGGAAAAAACGCTGAAGGCCGACAACGTGATGGTCACCGGACCGTTGCTGCTCTGGCAGGGCGCTTCGGCGATCCGGCAAACGAACGCGTTTAACGACAATCGGCACCCGCGCACCTGTGCCTGCGTGACGACCGACAAACGCCTGCTGCTCATCACGGTGGATGGGCGCACGAGCCAGGCCTACGGCATGAGTCTGGGCGAACTGTCGTTTTTGTCGAAAATTCTGGGTTGCCGGGATGCGGTGAATTTTGACGGCGGCGGCTCCACCACGATGTGGATTGCGGGCCAGCCCGATTCCGGGGTGGTAAATATGCCCTGCGACGACAAGGTGTTTGATCACGCGGGCGAACGGGCCGTGAGCAATGTGTTTTTAGTGCGGAAAAAGAATTGAAAGTTGAGAGTTGAAAATTTAGGACTGATAATTTTCAACTTTCAATTCTCAACTTTCAACTTTTCACCTGCCAAACAGCCGCGCCCAAAAGCCTTTGGACTTGGTTTTGACAACCTCAGTTTGCTCGACAGCTTCTTGTTTTAATTCCTGGAATTTTTCGAGAACTTCTTCTTTCAGGTCTTCAAAATTTTCCTTCGCATCGGCCAGTTGTTCGTTGGCTTCGATCTTGAATTCTTCAAATTTTTCGGCAGCATCTCCCTTCAAATCATCGAAGGTATCCTGAGCCGCCGCCAGTTGGAGCGAAGCGTCAACTTTGAGTTCTTCCAGCTTTTCGCTGGCCTGTACTTTCAACTCGTCCACTTTGGCACCGAAGTCCCCATCGGTCAGTTCGGCGATTTTGGCTTCGGCGGCTTCCTTCAGGTCTTGTAGTTTTTCCTGCGCCGTTTCTTTCAAATCCTGTATTTTTTCGCTGGCTTGTTCGCGAAAGTCGTCGAATTTATCAGCCGCCTGCGAGGTGCCTTCGGTCAACTCAACGGCTTCAGCCTGGGCGGTTTCTTTAACGTCCTCGACTTTGGCCTGGACGGTTTCCTTGGCGTTCTCAACTTTTTCGGAGGCGGTTTCCTCAACCGCCGCCAACTTCTCGCTGGCCTGTTCGCCCAGGTCTTCGACTTTGGTGGTCGCCTGCTCAGTCACTGCTTCCACCTTAGTGGGCACGTCCGGGGTCGTTGCTTCTTCAACTTTAGTTGACATCCCGGCGGCGATGCCTGCGGCAGCTACCGGGACGGCGTTGGCCAGACTATCCACTTTCGTTTCGGCTTTGGTTGGCAATTCGTCGGCTTTGACTACGAGTTTGGCCTTATTTGGAGCGTTTAGTTTCGCGGCTGGTTTATTGGGCTTTGGCATGAGGTAAGGGGAGTAGGTGAAGTCGCAAAAATCCGAATTTTTATCCAATTCCCAACGGCAACGTACTATTTATCAGTATTTTGAAACGACGCATTTTACCGCGTAGCGCGGCCACGTAGAACGGACGCTCCAGATTCAGAAGTCAATTCAACCGCCGGGTGATGAGTTGGCTGACCAACTCGTAAAACAACCCTGGTTTGAGCGTGCGCCAGTTGGCAATGTCGTTGAGGGTACCGCCCGAATTGATGTACGAGTCGATGTGGTAGCGTTGCCATTCGCGCTCCACAAAATCGCGGAAATTAACGGCGGCAATCCAGCCGTTTTCGACCTCCTCAAACCATTCGGCGTAGTATTCGTCGTCGGAACCATGGAAGTTGAGGATGTTTTCGCCGAGCAAAATGTACTGATTGATGCCCTCGTGGGTGAGTAGGTCGATGACGTTGCGCTTGAAGTGCATGATGTCGTTGTGGAGCGTATCGTTCCATTCCCCAAACATCTCGATCACGGCGTAACGGCGGTCGTAATCGATGTAAAGAATTTTACAGTACAGGGTTTCGGAGCCGATTTCGTCCCACGACGGGTGAATGTAGTAGCCGTAAATGTCGTTTTCGTATTGTTGAAAATTGTACTCGCGTCCGTAAAACGGCGAGCGTTCATCTTCGGCGGCGCTGTAACGGTCTTCCCAACCCCAAAACGGTTCGATGTCTTGCATAATTCAGGAGTGAGGAGTGAGAAGCGGGGAGCGAACGGTTCGCCGTTGCGGTAGAAATGCAACGTGCCTTACCTACATCACTCCTCGCTTCTCATTCCTGAATTTTAATAGGTTTTCGTCATATCCGCCGGGATGCAGACCGTGAACGTGGCGGCTCCGGCTTTGGCTTCGGTGGGGCGGGCGATGTCGGCCTCCTCCGTCGACGTGATCGTGACCACGTTCAGATTGGGCTTTTGTTTTTTCAAATACCAGACAATGCCCTCAAAATTCTGCGAGTGGTAACTGCCGTTGAGGTGTAAAAAAACCTTGCCTTTGCTCCAGTTTTGAAGAATAAAATGCGCCATCGTAGCGTCTTTGGTGGCTTGGGCCTGGGCCATGTTTTCGGCGCTCATGCCGGGCATCCCGTTACCGCCGTGCATTCCACCCATGTCGAGCATTTTTTTGTAGCCCGGCAACGACAAATCGACCGGGAAGGGCAAGGGAGCCACAAAGCGCTTGGTATCAGCGGGTAGCGAGTCGAGCGCGGCCAGGCCCTGCCGGGCCACGAGGCTGGCGTAACGCCGGGGAATGTTGGTGGCCACGACGGGCAGGCCATGGGTGCGGGCGAAATCGAGGATGGGTTTGTAGTCGGTCGCGAAATTGGGCCAGAGGCGGGCCTCGGTACTCAATTGTTTGTCGGTGAGGCGCTTGGCGAGGTAATCGGAGTAGGCCGGTTGGTTATCGGTTTCAAACATTTCGGCCCCGATGACCAGATCATTTTTCTTTTCGGCAAACAAATCTTTTGTCAGTTGCAGTTCGAGCCAGTGACAAATGGGGTTGTTGTGCAACTCGCCGAACAGCACCACGTCGGCGTTGGCGGCTTGCCGAAGCACCTCCTCGTACCGGCTGGGTTTGAGTTGCTGGTCGTAAACCAGATAAGCGGGTTTATCGCTTTTCAAGGCCAAACCGATGAAAAAGCAGGGGAACAACAGGGCAAATCGGCGCATAGCGTACGGGCGTTGGAAGGAATTCCAAAGGTACGAAGGCAAGCCCGAAAAATGGGTGTGGGATAACGGGAGGGAATTAAAGACCCAAAGTACGCATCAGAAAGCAGGTGCTTTTTAGATGCCTACCCCAATCCTGAACCCGCCCCAGCGGTGCGGCATCCCGGTTTTGAATTCCCTCGTGAGCAAGGATTGGTAATATTCGAGGTAGATTTTTTTGGTCTTCAGCACGATGCCCACATTATTTTGAAACGTCACCCGGTTTATCTCCGAAGAGCGTAGAGTGTACGGACTGCTGCGGTTGAAAAGCCCACCTTGCAGCGTGGCATCGTAGGCGACGAAACTAACCAGGGGTTGATTGTAAATATAAAGTTGAAACCGGTTTTTTCGCGCAAGGACAACGGGGCCAAACGGGGAATTGAACTTTCCGGCCATCAGCGTAAAGCCCACTTGCGCTTTATCGTTCAACGTTCCAACACGCACTTGGGCGTTCGTATTCAACGAAAAGAAACGGTTCTGGTAAAGTAGCTTTTCGTGATTCAATTCATAATTGATGAGAACGTCATTCTGAATCTGATTCCGCCAGCCGAGCGGTTCGACGCCATTGATCCAGCGGTGAATGGTTTTTTGCATCCCTTCTCCGAACGCCACCGGGCCAATACCACCCGTACTCAACACGGCAGACAATCGGGTTCTACGCACCGTATCGACCGAAATGGCAAACGATTTAAGCAGAATGCAACTGGCAAACGGACGGTCGTTGTACAGGATTTCACTCCGCCCAATGTTGGTAGGTGTAAAGCCAAAATGCTCAAAGGCTAAGCCGTACTTCGTCGTGCCGCCTTTCAACCGAAGCAGTGCTTTGGAAAGGGGATTCTTCTTCAGGGCCGGGTGAACGACTTCAAAACTGTACCCCTGCGTGTAGTAAAAATCGGAAGCCGTGAAAAAATCATTGTCATAGTGCAGGCGAATGTACTTTTCGCCGCCGAGGTCACGATAGGAAGCCGTGTTGTCGATGCGTTGGGCCAATGACAGCACCGGGAGCAGGCAGCACAGCCAGCAAAAACAGAGTTTGATTTTCCACATTGTGGAAGATATACGATAGGCGGGGGGTGAGGGATTTTTGTTTGAAGGATATGAATTAACGGAAAGTATAATTCACAAAATATCAGCACTTCAGTTTTTTACTTTTCGATTTAGTTACTCTTGTTATTAAATCCATTTTAATTTTAAAATTTTTTCGCAATTGTGTTTGATTTTTGTCTTTTAGTTTTTCAATATAGTCGGCAAAGTAATTTGATACTCGTTTATGGAATTCTCCCCTGTTAAGTTCAATACTTTTAATACCATTGTTGTTAATTAGAGTTATTAGCTGAGTTCTCTTTAGATTTATTTTTGTATCTTCTTTTGTCTCTCCCTGATGTAAAAGTCCACAACGAATATGTTTATAGAAAATTAAAATTTTTTCTTCAGTGTCAAAGTCCTTATTAAAATAATCACTTCGTTCAAAAA
>JAJAZB010000499.1 GCA_026785975.1 Cytophagaceae bacterium
AACTAAAGTTCGTAGCTACCCCGCGTTGCGAAAGTCCTATAAACAATCGTTCAGCGCGTAAAATAAAACGACCTTTCTTGCATTTTACGGCCAAAAAAGTAGCTTTGTTTCGATAAACCCTTATTCCACATATTAACCAAAATTTATGGAGACGCAGGAACGTCAAAGCAACAATCGAACGTATTTCACGGCGGCATTGGTCGTTATGGCGGCACTGTTGGGCCTGTTGGGATACCTTTATTATGGCGAACGCCAGAAGAACCAACAGAGTGCCACCCAACTGGAAATCAAAACCAGGGATCTTATTTCCACGACAACCAAACTCGATTCGATCTCCAACCAGCTTGACGCCAAGATTGCCGAAATCAAGATGCTCAATGGCAACGTGGACGAACTGGTGAAGGTGAAAGCCCAACTGGAAGAAGACAAGAAAAACCTGAAAAACACGTCGAGTTTCAACGTCAAAAGTTACGAGAGTAAAATTCGTAACTACACAGCCCTTTTGGCCCAGAAAGACGAAGAAATCAAACGACTTCGTGAAGAGAATGAGGCCCTGGTCAGCACCAACCAAAACCTGTCGCAAGAAAACACGGGTCTGAAAACTAACCTTGAAACGACCCGGCAATCCTACACCGATTCGGTGAGTACGCTGGCTTCGCGCAACCGGGAACTGGCCGAAAAAGTAACGATTGCTTCGGCACTCAAGGCCGAGGGTATCAACGTATATGCCATTTCGCCTAAAGGCAAAGAGCGCGACGGGGGAATGTACAAAGCACGTCGCGTGGATAAAATCCGGGTGTCGTTTGCCTTAGGCGATAACCCACTGACCCAGAAGGAAGCTAAGGATGTGTACCTGCGTATTCTCGACCCGGAAGGCGCGGTCGTTAGTGACATGGCGACGGGTTCGGGGGCATTTATGTTTGGTGACAAGGAAACGATTTATACCACTAAACAGAGCATTATGTACACCAACACGCACCAAGCCGTCGATTTCATCTACAGCCGGGGCCAGGCCTACAAAAAAGGCAAACACCGGATTGAACTTTTCGCGGAGGGTTTCAAAATTGGTGAGGGTACGTTTGAAGTCCGGTAATCGCAAATTTAGCGGGCAGCGAAGCCTGAATCAGCGGGCAGTTTACAGCCAGTCAACTGATTGCCAGACGAACGTAACCCGCTGCTTTCCGATTCAGACCTGAATTCTTTTGGAAATTGGGCGGCAAAAGGCTACTTTTGCAGCCCAATTTCTTTTTAAACAAAAACCAGTTCACACATGGCCAACCAGTATGAGACGGTGTTCATTCTCACTCCCGTTTTGTCTGACACCCAGACAAAGGACACTGTCGAAAAATTCAGGAAACTGTTGACTGACCAGGGCGTTGAATTTGTCCACGAAGACCCGATAGGGCTGCGCAAGCTGGCCTATCCGATTCAGGGCAAAAACACCGGGCATTATCAACTCTTCGAATACCGGGCGGAACCGGGTGTACCCGCCGCAATTGAGGTCGAGTTTCGCCGCGACGAACGCGTGATGCGCTTCCTGACCATCGCCCTCGACAAGCACGCCATCGATTACAACGAGCGCAAGCGCAAGGGCCTGGTGGGCAAGAAAACCATTGTTGAATCACCCGTAGATGCCAAGTAAGATGAGGAACAATCGCAACTCGACGCTCGTAAACGAACCCCTCGAGAAAAACCAGAACCGCAAGAAATACTGCCGTTTCAAGAAGGCAGGCATCAAATACATCGACTACAAAGACGCCAGCTTCCTGCTGAGACTGCTCAACGAGCAGGGCCGGATTCTGCCCCGCCGCATCACGGGTACCAGCCTGAAATTCCAGCGCAAAGTAGGCCAGGCCGTCAAGCGTGCCCGTCACCTGGCCCTGTTGCCTTACGTAGCTGACTCACTCAAGTAGGTTTCAAGTGAAAAGTGACAAGTTGCTTCTGTTGAAAAAACTTGTCACTCTTCACTTGTCCCTAAAAAACTAAAAAAAATGGAAGTCATTCTCAAAACCGATATCGCCGGGCTGGGCTACAAAAACGACCTCGTGGCGGTGAAACCCGGCTACGGTCGCAATTACCTCATTCCGCAGGGGTACGCCGTCATGGCCAGCGACAGCAACCGTAAAGTGCTGGCCGAAAACATCAAGCAGGCCTCGCACAAAGCCGAAAAACTTAAACTCGACGCCGAAACGCTCGCCAGCAGCATCGGCGACCTGTCGCTCTCCATCCCGGCGAAAGTGGGCGAAGGCGGCAAAGTGTTTGGTCGCGTGACCACCATCCAGATTGCCGATGCGCTCCGGGCCAAAGGCTTCGACGTGGATCGTAAGAAAATCACCCTCGACGGTGACGTGAAAAGCCTCGGCGATTACACGGCAACCATCGACTTTCACAAGGAAGTGAAGCACAAGGTGAAATTCTCCGTTGTGGAGGCGTAAACTTGGTTGATTCGTATTTAAAAAAGGGTCTGGTGTGCCACCAGACCCTTTTTTTATTGACTGATTTTGCGCAAAAAATGCGCTTATCCCGTCATTGCGAGGAAGTCACGCAGTGACTGACGAAGCAATCTGCCGCCGTAGACCCTTCCAGTAAAGCTGGTACACCAAGTATTTCGGCCCGCTTCAACAGATTGCTTCGTCAGTCACTTCGTTCCTTTTCCGCGCGGCGTCCGCTCGCAATGACGGGCGTCGGCTTGCTATGACGGGGCTTCGTTCGCAAAATCAGTTGTTAACTGATTCTTCAACTATCGGTGACTTGGCTCGTCCGTTATTCGTCAAGCGATCACGTAAACTCCGAAGGGTTCGAGTATAATCTCGTTAGTTTGGCTGAGCGATTCAGCGATTCGTTTTGCCGGGAATGTGGTTAATTTCCAAACCGCCGTGGGCACTTCCCCCGGCAAACGCACCACCAAGGGCTGCGCGGTGTGATTGGCCAAAAACCAGCGTCGCTCCGCCCCATTCTCGATTAGCAACGAACCACACGCCAGCGGTTCGGAGGTTTCGGTCCGAATCACCTGACCGCCTTGCAGTTTCTGAACTTCCCCCAACAACATTGCCAAGGGGTAAGGCCACCCGCCCAGGTCGCAAATGCCCTGTCTCCCAACCGTTTGATAGTACGCAACGGTGGCGGCACCCGCTTCGGCGAGGTGCTTGAGACTGCTGAGCGTCCAGCCCGCCGCCCAGAGCGAGGGCTGGCGCGGATCGGCTTTTCGCTCGTTGTCGCGCAGTCGCTGTACGGAATCTGTCGCTGTCGGATTGGACCTTTTCCGCAACGTCACGGAGGAGATTTGAACGGGTACTTCGCCGTAAAAGCTGCGCGTACTGGCTACCGTGTCGGCTTGGGCAGCGGTGTTTTCAACGAGCGAACGATGATCGAAGGCGTGTTCCTGCGGCTGAATCGTGTAGCTGACAAAATCCACGCTGGCCGGGTCGAAACGATTGCGGTTGAGTTCCGTAAAATTGAAGTAGGTACCCGCCCCGATGGGTACTCCGGGCAAGGCACGGCGCAGCCAGGGTACCGCCTTTTCAAGAATCAAGGCCGATGTAACGGCCCCGTCGGACGAGAGTAGCAACACGGAATGCAAAACCACATTCAGCGATTCCAGTTCCCCCACGAAGGTTTCCAACTCAACGTCGAGGTGATTGGTCAGTAACAAAATCACCGCGACCGGCAGGTTCAGGGCCTGCGCGTTGGTCAGGTCTTGTTGAAAATCACGAATCCAATTGGTTTGCCCCGGCTGGATTTCGATCTGATAAAAATTCAACCGAAGATTTCTCAAAAAAGCCACTGCTTCATCCTGAAGGCTTTTTGTTTCTGTCGACGCGCTAAAACCCAACTCCGGCAGTTGAGTTTGCCGGGTTTCTTCGGCCCAAATTTCTACGAAAGAATTGGTAAGGAGCGGTAGGGGGGGCAGTTCGTCTTCGGGCCGGAAGGTGATGCGCTGCCAGACGTTCTCACCCGCTTTCAACTCAACCGGAAACGGGATATCGAGGGGTGTACAAAAGGTTTTGTACGAGGCATCCGTCCAGTTGCGCTGGTCTTCGGTTTCAAATAATTCGCCTTCAAAATTAACTTTAAACCAGTACCCCGTGGCGTTTTGCCAACGCAAAGCTCGCAGGCGTTTGAAAGGATTTTGCGGGGAAATTACGTCTGGAAAACGACTTTCTTCCTGGCTTCCGTCCTCGTGGATCAGTTCAACGGGTTGGCCCGCCGTTCCGGCAATGGGGTGCAGTACGCAGAAGCCTGCGCGGTTTTTGCGAAGCGTCTGCAAAGCCGTGCCGTCAATTTCAAAATTGATTTCTCCACTGTCCAGAATTTCAATTTGGGCACGCCACTCAAAGAGCCGTCCCTGCCTATTTTCGTAGTGAAGCGCGTATGAAATCGTGATGGTTTTGCCCGTCAATTCTTCCTGATCGGGTGCCGGTTCCCCGTCGCATTCGATGCGTTCGTCGGTTAAAATTGGCTGCGGTGTCCCCCAGTTTTCATCGCGCACCGTGAAGTAAATCATGCGAATCAACTCGTGCTCCCCCCAGCGGATGTACCGGAGGAAACCAGACTCGTAGAGCATCGTCAACGGGCCAACGCGCAAGGTGCGGGCAGTAGGCAGGGGTTCGGCGAAACCGTAGCGCAATTCGTTTTGGGTCATCGGTTCGTGCTGTTTACCTACTGAGCCACCCCGCTGTTTTGAAACAAATCGACGTTGTTCCGGTCAATTTCTACCAAACCCGTGTTGACCGAATGGGGTAAGGGATTCACCTTGGCCCGGGCATCGTTGCGGGTAAAGGTGTTGGTGCGGTGAACCATGTCGAATAAAATCTGCGCGCCGTACCAGGTGAACAATTCCCGCTTTTGCCCCACCAAAAACTGAACAACCCCCTGCCGGACGAGGTCAAGGTGTTCGGGCTCGCAGTCGACCGTGGTGATTTTGATCGTACCCACTTTGCCGCTTTCCTTGACCGCCAGCGCAATGCCTGGCCCCGTCGACGACGTAAACCCACATACTGCCGCCAGGTCGGGATAGGCCGCAATGAGGTCCGAGGTGATTTTGGCGGCCTGTTCCACGTTGGCGCGGTCTTCAAACGTGCCGATAAACTGGATGCCGGGGTGCTTTTTGAGCGCGTCGCGCAAGCCCCGAAAACCTGCCTCCATATTGCTCATGCCCAGCACGCCCAGCGCCGCCACTTTACCCTTCCCGCCCGTCAGTTGCGCTACACGCTCGCCCTGGAGGAAGCCCATCATGTACCAGTCGCTGCCCAGGTAGGCGTGCCGCCGTGAGCCGGGAATATCTGAATCGTAGACTACCGTTGGGATACCCGCATCCACGGCTTTGTTGATGACCTGCGCAATGCCGGGGTCCGTGCCGTTGATGAGCAGCCCCGCCGGGCGGCTGGCAATCACTTGTTCGATGGTCTCGATCTGGGCGGGTACATCCCATTCCGAAGGGCCAACGATGCTTGTTTTTACGCCCATTTTCTGCCCCCAACGCCGAAACGCCGCCTGATCGTGGCGCACGTAGAGCGGCAGATTGATAAGCGTCGTAACCATGACGTATTCTTCGTTGGGATCGACGGTGAGCGGATCGGCCAGAGCGGTTTCCGGTACGTTCTGCGCGGCACGGGTTTGGTCGCGCGGCGGCAGTTGACAGGCTCCGGAAAGCAGGGTCAGGAGAATAATCAGTCGGTGTTTCATGGAAATAAGAATTTTAGGGTATCGTCTAAAAGACAATTTTAATCTCAAAAAATCAAACTATGCCCTATGCCCTATTTTACTTAGCTTTTGTCCGACGTTGCACGACCAAATCAATCCACACGGCCCCAATCAGGATAATTCCCAGAATGATTTCCTGCCAATACCCCGACACCCGGGCAATGACCATGATATTGGCCACCAGGCCCATAAATAAAGCGCCCATGAGTGCTCCGGGTATTTTACCCACGCCGCCCGTCAGGCTTGCCCCACCCAGAATTACGGCGGTAATCACCCGCAATTCCAGTCCTCGCCCCAACGTAGACATCGCCGCGCCCAACCGCGACGTAAGCAAAATACCCGCCACGCCCGCCAACGTCGCCGACAACACGAAGACGTACAGTTTCATGCGCCGCACCCGAATACCCGAGAGGTCGGCGGCTTTTTCGTTGCCGCCAATGTAATAATAACGCCGGAAAAAGACGGTTTTGTTGACCAGAAAACTAAACGCGGCCACCGTCAGCAACATATACCAAACGGGCATTTGAATACCCAGTAGTTTGGCCTGGCCAATGGCGTTGAACCAGTACGGCAGGTTTTGAATACCCGCGCCCGATACCATCAACGCCCCGCCCCGCACAATGCCCATCATGGCCAACGTCTGAATCATCGGGTTAATACCCTGGTAGGCAATTAGATACCCGTTGATCAGGCCAACCAGCACCGCACTGAGTAACCCGGCCAGAATAGCCAGAGGTACGGGCACATTCTGAAAAAACATCAAATGGGCCGCCAACCCGCCCGAAAAAGCCACTACCGACCCGACCGACAGGTCGAACGCCCCCGAAATAAGCAGGAGCATCATGCCAACGGCTACGATGGTATCGATGGATAAATTGAGCAGCACCTGACTAAAATTCCCAAACGTGGGAAACTGCTGGGGGAAGACCACGCTGGCCACGATACACAGCAGAACAATGGTGATGGCCAGCGAAGTGACCCGATCCTGGAAGAGTTGTTTCATTGAGGTTTAGAAAGTGGGTGATAACTGGTCATTGATTATCCGTCGCCAACCGCATGACGGCTTCTTCCGTGGCTTCTTTTCCACTGATTTCTCCGGTCAGTTGCCCTTCGCGAATCACCAGTATGCGGTCGGCGAGGCCCAGTAATTCGGGCAACTCACTTGAAATCAGCAAAATACCCTTCCCGTCGCGGGCGAGTCCGCGCAGTAATTCATGAATCTCGGCCTTGGCCCCGACGTCGATGCCGTGGGTGGGTTCGTCGACCATCAGCACGGCGGGATCGGCCAGTAGCCATTTGGCCAGCACGACTTTTTGCTGATTACCCCCGCTCAGATTGACGACGCGTTGCCGGGTATTGGGCGTGGCGATGCGCAGACGAGTGCGGAAGGTTTGGGCTAATTCGGCCCGTTTGCCAGCGTTGAAAAAGCGTCCTTTTCGCGCCGCCGAAAGTCGGGCCGCCACCACGTTATCTTCCACCGACATTTCCTGAAATACACCGAGCGTCTTGCGCTCTTCGGGCAGATAGCCGATGCCCGCCGCCACCGCGTCGGCGGGGTGATGGATCGTCAACCGTTTAGCGTTCAAAAAGACTTCGCCCGAGAGTTTGGGCAAATACCCAAAAATTGTCTGGGCGATTTCAGTGCGGCCCGCGCCCACCAGTCCCGCCAGGCCCAGAATCTCGCCTTTTTTCAGGCTAAAACTGATGTTCTGAAAAGCCGGTCCCGAAAGGTCTTTCACGGAGAGCAATACGTCTTCGGTGCTGGCCGAAGCAGTCGAATGGAGTTCAAGATCGCGCCCGACCATCAGCTTAATCAAGTCGTTGGTGCTCACCTCGGCTACCGGGCGGGTGGCCTGGTAACGGCCATCTTTGAGCACGGTGACCCGGTCGGCGATCACGAAGATTTCAGCCATGCGATGGGAAATGTAAATGACCGATTTCCCCCCGTTTTTCAACTGACGAATCAGGCCAAACAGCGTCTCAGTTTCCCGTTCGGTGATGGAGGCCGTGGGTTCATCCAAAATCAAAATATCCGGGTTTTTGGACAGGGCTTTGGCGATTTCCACCATCTGCTTCTGCCCCGGCGACAGGGTACTCACCAGCGTTTGCGGACGAATCCCGACTACCTTCAGGCGTTGAAGTAGTTCGTTCGTTTCGGCAAAAAGCCGACGGTACTGGATGAATCCCCAGCGGTTGCGGGGTTGCTGATTGGCGAAGATATTTTCGGCCACCGAGAGCGTATCCACCAAACTGAGTTGCTGATAGACAATCGCAATACCCAATTCGGCAGCCTGAGCGGGATTTCGGATACTGATTTTCTGTCCATTGAGCCGGATCTCCCCCGAGTCGGGTTGGAGGTTTCCCGTCAGGATGTTCATCAACGTACTTTTTCCCGCCCCGTTCTCCCCGCACAGGGCGTGTACTTCGCCGGGAAGAAGTTGAAAGTCAACGTTTTCAAGGGCTTTCACACCCGGAAACTGTTTGCCGATTTTAAGTAGTTGTAATCGCATGGTCAGTACCGGAGCAAAAGTTGTTGGGTTGACAGTCAATAAGTTATTGGCCCCTACGACATTTCAGAATTGAAGCAGTACTGGCAACGCCTACTCAAAGAACCCTTTACGAACCGGCTACCCATCCGCGCCACGAGCGGGGCGTGAAAAACGTCAGAACGTGGGGGGACACTACGCTGGTTGCTTTAAAAACGGCTACCCGCTCAATTCTCAATCATTCTCAGGTACAGATCCTCTACTTTTTTACGCGCCCAGGGGGTTTTGCGCAAAAAGGTCAAACTCGATTTCAGGCTCGGATTTTTGCTGAAACTGTTGATGTTGATGTGAAGGCTCAATTGTTCCCAGCCGTAGTATTCAACCAATTGAATCAGGATGGTTTCCAGCGTTTTGCCGTGCAGGGGATTATTGGGTTGCTCCGGGTTCATGCAAAAATTATCGTGAGTCGATACATCGTAAAGTCAGTTCTCGTTAATTTGGGGTACTTTTAAAAAACTAAACCTCCAACAGCTATGGCAAAAGATAAAGGTTCACCGAAAGACAAGACCAAAAAGGATCCCGAAAAAAACCTGAAAGAAAAACGGGCCGAGAAAAAAGCGAAACGCGACGGCAAAAAGGATTATTGATTTACACCATCAAAAGTCCATTCGTGCGGAGTTGCGCCCAGGTTGCCGAGCCGGTAAATTCGTTGAAATCCCCCAGACCGGCTGTTTCAAAACTTCTTCTTACCTGCTGAAAAGAAATCGGCTCATGCGCTCCCACAATGAGCTGCGGCAGAACATCGAATAACCAGTGGCCAATCGGGCCACTGGTTTCGAGTTGCCAGTCCAGTTGCCGGGCGTTGAATTCCAACTCGACCATTTCGACTATTTCCTGGCCTGTTTCTGCTTCAAACACCGCCAGAGCGGGCATACTTCCTAACCAGACGACGATAGCGTTAGAACGCGCCGCGACCCGGTCGGACGCGCGGCTTATGCTTTTTTCAATGTACTTCGGGAAAATCGAGGGGGCGGGCGTTTTGAAATCGAACCAATCGCGAAGCGGAAATTCAAACCCGACGCCGTGCATGAAATTGAACAGGGATTTGCGCAGCCCTTCCGCAAACAAGTCGTGGTTGCCCCCCAGCGGGTCCTCGTGTTCGAGGTCGTTATCGGCAAAGCCGCCGAAGTCGGGGCCAATGCGCTGAACGTCGAACTCGGCGGGATGCAAGCCCACCGGACTATGCGCCGTCATGGCAAAGCGATGCCAGAAACCCGATTGCACGACCCCGTTGAGAAATAATTGCCGCACCATCTCCATCGAATCGATGGTTTCCTGGGCCGTTTGGGTGGGAAAACCGTACATCAAATACGCGTGAACCATGATCCCCGCCTGCGTGAATCCGTCGGCAACCCGCGCCACCTGGGCCACGGTAACGCCTTTTTTCATGCGCTCCAGCAGGCGATCCGACGCCACTTCCAAGCCACCCGAAATGGCAATGCAACCCGAGGCTTTGAGCAACCGGCATAAATCGGGCGTGAAATTGGCCTCAAACCGGATGTTGGTCCACCAGACGACGGTCAGGTTTCGCCGGATAATTTCCAGGGCTACGTCGCGCAGCAAGGCGGGCGGAGCGGCTTCGTCCACGAAGTGAAAGCCGTTCTGGGCGGTTTGTTCAATGATGGCTTCCATGCGGTCGCATAAAATCACCGCCGTCAGGGGTTCGTAGCGTTTGATGTAATCGAGCGTCACATCGCAAAACGAGCATTTGCCCCAGTAGCAGCCGTGCGCCAGCGTGAGTTTGTTCCAGCGACCATCGCTCCACAACCGGTGCATGGGATTCACGATTTCGATGACGGACAAATACTCGGTCAGGGGCAAATCGCTGTAATCGGGCGTTCCGGTTTCGCGCTGGGGAATGTCTTTTTCGGTGGCCCCGTTGTGGTACGTAACCACCCCATTGGTTCGGGCAAAAACGCGCTTCAATTGGCTCTGTTCCCGCTTTCCCGCCAGGTACTCCAGCAAGTGGAGCAAGGGCGCTTCGCCATCATCCAGACAGAGATAATCGACGTAATCAAACACCCGGACTTCGGTCAGGCGGCGCAACTCGGTGTTGACGTACCCCCCACCCATCACGACCGAAATGTGGGGGTGGTGCTGTTTGAGGTACTGCCCGCACTTCAACGCGCCGTACAGATTGCCCGGAAAAGGCACCGTCAGGCAAACCACGTCGGGCTGGTACGCTTGCATTTTTTGCGCCAGCAGGTCCACCAAAATTTCAGATATTCCGGTGTCGGGTGCTTGCAGTGCTTCGTGAAGTTCATCAAAATGCGTGGCCGAACGCCCCAACCGCTCGGCGTAGCGGCTAAACCCAAAATGCGGATCGACGGCCTCCTTGATCAAATCGGCAAGATCTTCGAGGTAGAGCGTGGCAAAATGCCGGGCTTTGTCGTGAATGCCCATCGTGCCAAAGGCCCAATCCAGTTCGTCGAGGGTTCCAAACCGGGACGCTTCGGGCAGGTAGCTCCGGTCGCAGATGCGGTGCGCCAGCGTGGGGTTTTTGTTTTGCAAAAACCGGATCACCGGACCGATCGTGCGGATGTAGTCGTTTTGCAGGCGATAAATGCGGTAACCGTTGTCGGAAAGTTCAAGGTCCGAGGCATCGAGTTGGGCGAAGAGCGCCGTTAACCCTTTGGTCGAAAACAGTTCGAGAATGACCTCAATCCCCAAATCCACCTGATGCGACACAAGCGGAGTACCGGCGCGGGCCAGCGTATTCAGAAAACCTTTGAGATACGCCGTAGCCGGATACGGCGTGTTGAGTTGCGTGAAGGGCGGCGTAATCAATAAAATCTTCTGTTCCACGGCGTTTCCCGGTCAGTGTTAACTATTATCCAAAGCACGCTGTAAAATTAGGGCAAACTCCTGGTCATTGGGTTGCAGTAGCATGGTTTTGTGATCACCAGGCACATCGTAAATCTCTACTCCTTTTTTTGCGTACCTTTTCCAACCGAGATACACGGGATCGGGCACAAAATATTTTCGCTCTTTTGCCCTGAAAAGGCAAACGGTTCCTTCATAGGGTGTTAATTTATACTGCTCGTAGGCTAAAAATAGTTTTTGATAAATATCATCTGAATGGCTATGCGCTTCTCCCCCGGTATTATGCTTTGCAAACCCTAAACGCACCAATAAATTAGTAAACTTCTCCTTAGTAATCATCCATTGATAATTCAGCGTTGTGCGGGGATTTTTCCTGAATGAATTAATTATGAAATGTATTTTTGGTAGCTGAAGCCGTACCTTTTTCGCCAGTTTGGTCGAGAAAGAATCATCGAAATTAGACGTGTATGCGTAAGTATCGAACATGGCCAGTAATGTCACTTTTCTACCCTTTGCTTCCAACTGTTTGGCCATTTCATACGCGACAATTCCCCCAAAGGAATACCCCGCCAAAGCGTACGGGCCTTTGGGATTTTGAAGCATGATTTGCGAAATGTAATGGGCTGCGATAGCCTCGATCATATCTTCTGACTGGTCGATCCCATTGATCCCTTTGGCCTGCAAACCATACACGGGTTGATCCGGGTCAAGGTTGAAGGCTAAGCCGTAAAAATTAAGCACGTTTAAGCCGCTACCATGAATCAGGTACAAAGGCACCTTGCTACCGCCCGGTTTTATGGCAACCAATGAATTCCAACGGGCATGAATTTTATCTTTTTCCTCAATCGCCTGAGCCAGTTTCTCAATGGTATTTGACTCAAACAAAGTGGAGATGGGCAACCGGGTACCGGTTTCTTTTTCAATACGCGTCATTACCTGAACGGCCAGTAAGGAGTGCCCGCCCAGTTCAAAGAAATCATCCTGAGCCGTCAATTGATTGATGTTCAGAAGTTCCTTCCAAATCTGAATCAATACCTTCTCGGTATTGGTGAGGTCTAAACCATTTTTAGACCCGATATTAAATTCCTGAACTGGTTTAGGTAACGCTTTTTTATCAATTTTTCCGTTGGCGGTCACGGGTAATTTCTGTAACACCACAAAATGATTGGGCACCATGAAATCGGGCAACATTTTTTTGATGCCGTCTTTCCAGGTTTTTAATTGGTTATCGTATTGTTCACCCTCCGAATCGGCCACCAAATAAGCGACCAGACGCTGATCGCCGGGTACGTCTTCGCGGGCGATGACTACGGCATCGTTGATGCCCGCCTGTTTCAAAAGCTGATGTTCAATTTCGGCCAGTTCAATCCGATGCCCTCTGATTTTTACCTGTTGGTCAATCCGGCCCAGGTATTGGATTTCGCCGTTGGGGAGAAACTTCGCCAAATCACCCGTCCGGTACATTTTTGCGCCCGCAAGATCAGAGAACGGGTTAGTCACAAATTTCCCGGCTGTCAGTTCAGGTTGGTTCAAATACCCTCGGGCCAGGCCCTCGCCCGCGATGCAAAGCTCGCCCGCCTCGCCAATGGGCACGGACTTCAATTGCTTGTTGAGGATGAAAATCTGCGTATTGGCGACGGGTCGGCCAATGGTAATGAGTTCATCGTCTTTGAAAATCTCCTTGCCAGTCGCGTAAATCGTGGTTTCGGTGGGTCCGTACAGATTCCACAGCGAGTGGCATGAATCGAGTAATTTGTGCGCCAGGTCTTTCGATAAAGCCTCCGCACAGGAAATAACGCGGAGGCTTTTTGAGCCTCTCCAGCCCGATTCCCAGAGCATCCGCCAAGTGGCGGGCGTGGCCTGCATAAAACTAATTCCCTCCGATTGAATCAACCCGGCCAGTAAATATCCATCGCGGCCCGTGATGCTATCGACTAAAATTAACTCCGCCCCGGTGACGAGGGGTAAGTAAATTTCTACCGTCGATAAATCGAAGGCAATAGTGGCCAGCGACAGCGTTTTATCGTCGGCCGTTAAGCCCGGATTTTTCTGAATACTCAGCAAAACATTGACGACGCTGTGGTGCTCAATCTGTACGCCTTTTGGTCGTCCCGTCGTACCGGATGTGTACAGAATGTAGGCCAAATCGCTTCCGGAAACGGGTACTTCCGGCGCTTCCGGTGCATATTCATGCAAACGTTGCGCGATGTTTTCAATGAAAAGTTCTCGTACCGATTCACCAAATCGCTTCGTGTATTTTTGATTGATTAAAAGCAGTTTACAGGCCGCATCCTGCAATTGGTATTCGATTCGTTCGGCTGGGTGCAGCGTGTCGATGGGCACATACGCCGCTCCCGATTTCATAATGGCTAACAAACCAATAATCATCTCCAGCGAACGGTCCAACGCTAATCCAACGGTGTCGCCCGGCCGTACGCTATTTTCTAAAAGAATCCGGGCAAGTTGATTAGCTTTTTCGTCTAATTCACGGTAAGTCAGTTTTTCGCTCCCGGATCGAACGGCAATTTTATCGGGAAATTTCCGGGCACTTTCAGTGATTAAATCGTGTAGAGATTTGTCTTTGGGGTAAACAGCCTGGGTGCTATTCCATTCGGCGATAAATGGATTTATTTCGTCGGAATCTGGCCGCAGAATTTCCCTCAGGGCTACGTTGGGTGTAGCTATAAAATTCTGTAATAACGTTTCAAATTTTGTGTGAATTCCGGCTATCGTTTCGGCTTTAAAAAGCCCTACGTTGAAAGACCATTCCAAGCATAACGTTTGCTCCTGCCCCGTCGCGTTGAGCGCTAATTCAAAGTTTTCGTAGGCTCGGGGATTGCTGATGAGTTGATGTTGTAATCCGTAAAAAGCAACGCCATTATCCAGCCCCATATCAATGTTGAAAACAACGGGAACTAAGGGTACACGCGACGGATCTCGCGCAATCGCTAATTTTTTCAACAGACTCCCAAACGTGATTTGTTGGTGATCGTAGGCATCGAAAAGTTCCGCTTTACGTGTGCGCAGGTAGTCTAAAAAAGAAATATCCGGATTGTGCGTACTCCTCAGGGGCAACAGGTTGACGCAGTGCCCCACCAAGCCGTAATTGCCCGTAACTGATTGACCAGCCGCCGGTAAACCCAGCACGATTTCATTCTGACGCGTCAACTGGTGCAGTAGTATTTCAAAAGCCGCCGTTAGGGTGGTCACAAAACTGCAACCCACCTGGGTACCCGCTTTTTTCAGGGCGGCAACCAGCTCGCGGTCAAGGGGAAAATCGAAACGCGTGCTTTTGAAGGTACGGAAAGCGGGCCGGGGGAAGTCAGTGAGTAGGTTCAGTACCGGAACTTTATCCTGGTATTGATTCAGCCAAAACGTTTCAATTTTCCGGTATTCTTCGCTATCCGAAAACAGACGCTGTTCCTCGGCAAACTGGCCAAACGAGGGCGCTTCCGGCAAATCAGGAACCGTGTTTTGTGCGTACGCGGAGTAGAGTTTGGCCAAGTCCTGCATCATGATGCCGATCGACCAACCATCGCAAACGACGTGGTGCGCCGTCAGCACCAGTTCGTGCTCGTCGGCGGCTGTTTTCAGCAAACCTGCCTTGAAAAGTGGTCCCTGCAAGAGGTCGAAAACATATTGGGCATCCTGCCGGACGTAGTCCTCAATCAAGTACTTTTTTTCGGAAATCTCTTTCGCCGAAATATCCAGGTAAGAAAATTCCAGGGGTAGTTCCCTGAACATACAGATTTGCTTCCCGTCCGCACTGAATGCCGAGCGCAGGGCTTCGTGTCGTTGGATCAACGCCTGCAAGGCTTGTTCCAAGGCCGCCCGGATCAATTTTCCCCGAAGCCGAAGCGAAACCGATTCGTTGAAGGCCCGATTGGCGTCGTCGCCACCCAGTAAACAAGCCGTCCAAATCTCCAACTGGGGTTCGGTCGTTGGGGCCAGGCGCAGCAATTCCGGGCCTGCGAATGGGTCGTAATCAACCTCGGTAAGTTGTAGGTTCGTCTTGTTTTTAACCATAGAAAACTACGTTATTTCTACTTGCAGGTATTTGCCTGGTTGGTCTGGATTGGCGATAAACCAGGCCGGATTACCCGCCTTGTCCCGGCCAAGTTTTGCGCCGGGGGTGGGTGGTTGAGCGGCTCCCTGAGCACCATTGACACCATTCGTTGTTGTCGATAAAGTAGTTTTGAAAAATCCGGCTTCAATCATTTCACCGACACTTTCCCCGAATAATTTGCAAATCAAATCGATTTCCTCGTTGGTGTGCGCTTCCGTCAGAAAACAAGGAAACCCATCGCAGACGTGAACGCCTTTCTCGCGCATCAGCGTGAATAACAACTCGCTGTAAGGAATTTCCTCCTTGAATTTGATCTTCCAAAGCGAGCCAAACTGAGCAACAAAAAACGGGAGTTTCATTCGTTCAAACTCCACGTTCAGGGTGCTGGCCAGCCGCTCCGTCTTGGCATTCAGGCCCGCCTGCAACGCCGGACCCTGGTCTTTCATGTACTGCAACGAGGCTTTCGCGGCGGCCAGCGCCAGGGGATGACGGACAAACGTACCGGCGAAATAAGTCACGCCCACTTCGGGGTAGGACGCATCACCGTACTGCCAGAAACCACCGTCGAGGGCATCCATGAAGGTTTTTTTACCGGCAATCGCGCCGATGGGTAGCCCGCCACCCACCACTTTGCCGTAGGAAGCCAGGTCGGCTTTAACGCCAAACAGGGCCTGCGCCCCACCGGGGTGCATTCGGAAACCCGTGATTACTTCGTCAAAAATCAGGGCAGTACCCGAGTCCGCTGTGATTTTTCGGACTTGTTTCAAAAACTCGATGGGTTGGTATTCGGGTCGGCGGCTTTGCACGGGTTCCACCAGAACCGCCGCCAATTCATGCGCTCGTTCCTGGATGATTCGCAGACTTTCGTCGGTGCCGTAATCCAGAATCAACATATTTTGCACCGCTTCAGGCATAATCCCCGGTGCCGCCGGATATGACTTTAATTTTTTCGTTCCCCGAACCAAAACTTCATCGACAATGCCGTGGTAAGAACCCGTAAAAGCGACGATCAGGGAGCGTCCGGTCACGGTGCGGGCGATGCGCATTACCCCGAGCACGGCTTCCGAGCCGGTGCTGCACAAAGCAGCGCGATCAAAACCCGTGAATTCACAAATCAGTTTGCTGACCTCCCCGGCCAGTTCATGCTGCGGCCCCACTTCAAAACCATCCTCGATTTGCTCGTGCAGCACATTTTTAATGATGTCGGGCTGGTAGCCAAACATCGAGGAGCCAAAGCCATTGAGCACGTCGATGTATTCGTTGCCATCGACGTCCCACAACCGGCTGCCCTTGGATTTATTCACCACGATTGGGTAAACCACTTCTTTGGTGAGCGGTTTAAACCCCGAAACCACGCGCGGGTCGGCCATGTACGCCCGGTGTTTTTGCGAATACGCCTTGCTGCCCGCCGTTTTATGGGTGTACCGTTGCGTGAGGCTTTTTAAAAAATCCTGTTGTTTTTCCGTCAGTTCGCTGATCTGCCGGTCGATCCGGGCCGTTGCGCCAAACGGTTTCTTAATCTCAAGTTCTTCTTCGGGCGTTAAATCGGCTGGTTTTTGGGGAGTCGGCTTAGTGGCGATTGGGGCTACTGAAGTCGGAATTGGATTGCTGCCCTGCAACAGCGCTACTTGTTTGGCGAGAATTTGCAATTGCTGGGCAATGAGTCCCAACGCCGAATCATTGCCGGGTGGGGTCGCCATCTGATTGAGTGGGGAAGACTCCGACTGGAGAACTTCGCGTTGGTGGTCGGGGCTACGGTTCGCGAGTTGGGAAGACTCCGACCGGAGAACTTCGCGTTGGCGGTCGGAGCTACCTTTACTGTCCAGATAAACCACGAGCCGGTCGAGCGTCGCGTATTCTTCATTCAATTGCCGGAATGTGATGGGCAGGCCAAATTCTTTCTTCAGAGTCAGGGCAACCTGGGTCAGCAACAACGAATCAAGGCCGATTTCCAGAAAACTCATGTTGGGCGTCACGCCCTCCATCTCGATACCCGAGGCGTCCTCCAGGATTTCTTTCACCTTGATTAGTAAACTGTCTTTCCTCATTAGTTTAGGCATTGAAGGGGCTTCGGCAAAAGTGATTGGCGTCGTTGGCGGGACGGGTACGGCGGCAGCGTTTACGGGATCGACCCAACAGCGCTTTTTGTCGAACGCGTAGGTGGGCAAATTTAACCGAATCCGGTTTTGGTTGGCATAAAAACTTTGCCAATTTGGTTCCAGTCCGTTTAGCCAAAGTTGGCCCAGGGCTTTCAATACCGATTTATACTCCAAAACACCCGGCGTATTCTCCAAACTGGTCACGACGTTAACCGGCCTTGTGCCCGCCTGCTGACGGGCCAGAGTCGAGGTAACATTGCCGGGTCCTACCTCCAGCAGAAGCGGTTTATTCTGGCCAAAAACCGTTTCCAGGGCATCGGCAAACCGTACCGTCAGTCGCAAATGCCTGGCCCAGTACTGCGGGTCGGTGGCCTGAACGTCGGTCAGCCAGGTACCGCTCACCGTCGATACGACGGGTTTTTGCGGACGGTTTAACGCCACCTGCGCCACCAATTCCTGGAATTCCCCGACCACCGGATCCATCATCGCCGAGTGAAACGCGTGACTGGTCATCAGCCGCCGGTTGGGTATGCCCTTGCCATCGAGAACCCGGCCAAAAGCGGCAATATCCTCGTCCCGGCCCGACACGACGCATAATTTAGGGCTGTTGATCGCGGCAATCGAAAGGGCCGGGGGCAAAATTGCGCCAACTGCTTCGGCTTCCGCCCGCACCGAGAGCATACTGCCGCGAGGCAATTCGCTAACCATCCGGCCCCGAATGGCCGTCAGCCGCAAGGCATCGTTCAGCGTAAAAACCCCGGCGAGGTGGGCGGCGACAAACTCACCAATGCTGTGGCCGCAAAACACGCTGGGTTCGATCCCCCAACTCATCCAGAGTTTGGCCAACGCGTATTCGGTGATGAAGAGGGCGGGTTGGGTGTAGCGAGTGTTTTTCAACCGGTCTTCCGCTTCCGGCGTAGGGGTTTTCGGGTAAATGATTTGACGAATGTCGAGGTCGAGATGGGGGTTCACCAGTTCCGCGCAGGCCTCGATCGCCGCCCGGTAAACGGGTTCACTTTCGTATAGCCCGGCCCCCATGTTAAGGTACTGCGCACCTTGACCCGGAAACATAAAAACTACTTCCCCCGGCGTTTCGCTGAGGGTTTTGCTGTCGGGGGAAGAGGCGCTTGCGGGAATTAGATTTTCGACCAGTTCGGCATTCGTAGCCGCTACGACGAAGCGCCGGTGGTTGAAGTCGGGCCGGGTGGTTTGGAGCGTGAAGGCCACATCCGCCAGATTCGGCCCGTTTTCCCACCGAAGTTGTTCCGCCAATCGGTGCGCATACGCCTCGCGACTGCCCGCTGTTTTGGCCGACCAGGTGATGAGTTGCAATGGTCGCCCGGCCGTGGAAACGGGCGCTTCGTTTTCAAATTCTTCCAAAACCACGTGGACGTTGGTGCCGCCGACGCCAAACGAACTAACGCCCGCCCGACGCGCCCCCACCGAGTGCCATTCGTTGAGTTTTGTATTCACAAAAAAGGGACTGTTTTTAAAATCAATCGCGGGATTGGGCGTCGAAAAACCCAGCGAAGCCGGAATCTGCCGGTGGTAAAGCGCCAACGTAGTTTTGATCAGACCCGCCACGCCCGCCGCCTGGGTGAGGTGCCCCAGGTTGCTTTTGATGGAGCCAATCGCGCAGAATTGAGTTTTCGGCTGGTCGCCAAAAGCCATCGTCAGGCCCTCGATTTCGATTGGATCGCCAAGCGGCGTTGCCGTTCCGTGCGCCTCGACGTACGAAATCGTGGCCGGTTCGATTCGGGCATCGGCCAGCGCCATCGCGATAGCCCCGGCTTGTCCTTCGGCATTGGGTGCGGTAAAACTGCCCTTCCCGCCCCCGTCGTTGTTGATCCCCACGCCTTTGATGACCGCATAAATCGTGTCGCCATCGCGCCGGGCGGCATCCAGGTTTTTCAACAAAACCACGCCCGCGCCGTCACTGAACACGGTTCCCTGCGCGTCGGCATCGAACGACCGGCAGTGCCCATCCCGGCTAAGCATCGCCCCTTCCTGGTAAATATGGCCGCTATTGATCGGCGAGGTGATGCTGGCACCCCCGGCCAGGGCCACGTCGCACTGCCCGTTTCGGATACTTTCCACCGCCTGCGCAATCGCCAGCAGGGAGGTAGAACAGGCCGAATACACGCTAACGGCGGGGCCTTTCAGGTTCAACTGGTACGCCGTGCGCGAGGCGATGTAGTCTTTTTCGTTGACCGTCATCACCTGAAAACTACCCACCTGGTCGATCAGGCGCTCCTGGCCGAGCACGTTGTGGGAATAGTAGGTGTTGTTGCCGCAACCCGCGTAAACCCCAATCGTACCGGCGTAGTTCGGCGGCAAATGCCCGGTTTGTTCCAGGGCCTCCCAGGCGATTTCCAGAAAAATGCGTTGCTGCGGGTCCATCAGTTCGGCCAGTTTTGGATTCAAGCCAAAAAAAGCCGCGTCGAACTGATCGGCCTGGTCGATGATGCCCCTGGCTCTGACGTAGGACGGATCGTTTTTGATTCTGTCGGGAATGGACGGATCCAGTTCGTCTTCGGTAAAAAACCGGGTCGTTTCCTGGCCCTGTTTCAGGATTTCCCAAAGGGCCTCGATCGTATTTGCCCCCGGAAAACGGCCCGCCATGCCGATAATTGCCACGTCGTCCGAACTGGTTTGGGGCCTGATTTTCTGGGCAACGGGTTTGGCGGATGGCCCCTTCGGCTGCAAAAAATCGGCAATGCCAGCGACCGTTGGGTACTGGTAAAGTTTTGTAATCGGCAGGGTGTGGTTAAACTGATTTTTCAGAACAACCACCGTCTTTTGGGCCAGTAACGAATTGCCGCCCGATTCAAAGAAGTTATCCCCAGTCCCGACGCGATCCACCTGCAATAAATCCGTCCAGATACCGGCAATGGCTTTTTCCAGTTCCGAAGCTGGTTTTTTGTAGAGCGTGGCCAGTTCGGGTCGTTTGGCCTCAGGCTTCGGTAACGATTTTTTATCGACTTTCCCACTCGTCGTTTTAGGCAAATGATCCAGCCAAACAAATGCCGAGGGCATCATGTAATTGGGCAAACTCTTTTCCAGTTCACGCCGTACCGCCGAAATATCCTTGGTTTCGCCGCTGGCCACGAGGTATGCAATCAATCGCTTTTGCCCGACAATATCTTCATTGGCGACTACCACGGCCTGCTTGATTCCGGCGAGGCGGTTGATCACCACTTCGATCTCGCCCAATTCGATGCGGTAACCCCGTATTTTCACCTGATCGTCGAGCCGCCCCAGGTAGTCGATGGTGCCATCGGGCAGGTACCGGGCCAGATCGCCGGTGCGGTACATTCGGATTTTGCCGCGCTCGGGGTGATTCCAGGACACGAATTTTTCTTCGGTCAGCGCGGGCTGGTACAGGTAGCCATCGGCCAGACAGGCCCCCGCAAGGCAAAGCTCACCCGACTCGCCCTCGGGCAGCAAGGTCAGGTTTTGATCAACGATGTAGAGTTGGGTGTTGTCGATTGGTTTGCCGATGGCGGGCAAACCAGGCCAGTTTTTGGGGTCACCGTCCAGTTTTAGTTGGGACACGACGTGGCATTCCGTCGGCCCGTATTGATTGTACAGCACACAATCGGGCAATGCGGAAAAGAACGTGACGAGTTGGGGGGTAATTTTTAGTTGCTCACCCGCCGTCATGATTTCCTGTAAACACGCCGGAAAATAATTGCTGATCACGGCGGCTTCAACCAGAAACTGGAGCGCCACGAAGGGTAAAAAGATGCGATGAACGGACTGCTTTTGTATGAATGCCAACAGATTATTCGGGTCTAACCGCAGGTCATCGTCAATCAACACAAGCGTTCCGCCGGTTGTCAGCGTGGCAAAGATTTCCTGAAACGAAACGTCAAAACTCAGCGGCGCAAATTGCAACGTGCGGGTGTTGCTGTTGGCAATTGAATTTTTGTTTTGCCATTGCAAAAGATTTACCAAAGGCGAATGGCCCATGCAAACGCCTTTGGGCGTACCCGTCGAACCGGACGTGTACAGTACGTAGGCTAAATGGGCTGGTGCCTCAGAAATTTTCCCGCTCGATGGGTAATCGCTTTTCAAGTCTAAGCACTTGAGCGATAAGGATTCAACGAATGAAATTTCAGACGTTGAACACAAACAAAGTCGGATTCGTGAATCAGCAACAATTTGCCGCAACCGATTTTCGGGATACGTGAAATCTAACGGTAAATAGGCTTTACCGGCCTTGAGAATAGCCAGCACGCCGACAATCATTTCGAGGCTTCGCGACGTGCTTATGCCAATAAGATCAGCCTCGGTTTCGTGTTGTTGTATTGCCTGACAAAGCGCATTTGACCGTTCGTTTAATTGTCGGTATGTGATGGAGTCGGCTCCGTGAATTACGGCGATCCGATCAGGCTGTTCAGCAACAAGCTGCTCGACCAATTGGTGAATGAACAAAGGGCTACTGGTTTCCTGTATTCCTTCAAAATAACCGCTGTCACGCATGATTTAGACCGTTTTTTTCAGGAGAACGACAAATTCAAATAGGTTTGGCCCCACGCGCTCGGGTGCAACTCTCGACCTGCGGTCAGCAGTTTCGGCATCTGAATATCGGAAACGCCCGCGTTATTTGCAAATTGATCAGTTGGCTACCTGAGAGTTGGTGATTTGAAGATCGGGAAGACAGTTTTTACTTGTAGGCCAATTATGGGTAAACGGAGGCTCATTATCCTGAATTTCGAATCCGTACATTCCTCATCGCAAAAGCAAAATTTGTCCTCGTTTAGTCAGTTTTTGAAACTTGTCGTTTAAGTCCGCCACCGAATAAGTAATTTCCCAGGCATACACCCCTTCCACACAAGGTTTTTCTAAATAGGTGCCATTCCATTGATTACCCAACGCATCGCTGCTAAAAACCACGCTTCCCCAGCGATCGTAAATCCGTAGTTCAAATAGAGCGGGTTCACTAAAAAACAGGGCCAACCGGTCGTTTACGCCATCATTGTTTGGCGTAAATACCTCGGGTACATAAACTTTAGGCGATGAACACGCACTGCACTGAGCAAATTGAATATCATCCAAAGCAAAATCATTTCCACAGCCACCGAGATTTTTATTAATCAATCGTATTTTAACGGTACCAACATTCAGTGGTAAAGTAAACGACATGGCCCGACGAACCCAGGCCGGGCCATTGGTCGATGAGATCAAACCGGAATCCTCGGATTTAATCAATATTCCATCCTCCGTTTCTACGCTTATTGTAACGCTGGGATAAACCGGGGAAGGCGAACAGCCCCTGGTAAAAGTTAAGTTATAAATATTTAAAAACCACAACGAAAATTCATACGTAGCGCCTTTGCATAATCCCGAAACCGATTGACTGTAAAACTCGCCCGATTGATAAGACGAATTGACAAGCATCATGTTTCCATCGACATCATTCGGGGTATGATCCTCGGTAACTTCATGCCATACGGCACCGTGACATCGCCCATCAACGGCATTATTAATAGTATATTCGCCATCGCTAACGCAACTGTACGTCACGTATTGATACGGCGTTTGTCCCGATGATAGTCGGGTGGATTTGCCGCTTCCGAACGTCTCGTTCATTAAAATTTTTCCGTTACACGATTGGGCAAAGCAGGATGAGCTACCTGCATAAATTACACAGCCTGTCAGAAAGATAATTTTTAAAACAGTAGCGGCTCTATTCATACAAGTAACGGTTTAAATACCCTAATTTCTTTAGAAATCTACGTTCAAACTTCCCGCTTTTCCATCGGTGCCGAAGTTGAACGGAACTGTCATCCCGTCAGTCGAAGTTCAATCATCACCCGTTTGCCGAAGGCTCTCGCCACGCCGCCATCTTTGGCCAATACCCGGTCACTCGACCACACGGTAGCGCCTCTGGTTACGTACTTGATCCGGCCTTTTTCGAGCAGACATTTTGCCATCCAGCCGTCCTCACTGTCCACGTCAATCGTGTCACTGTTGATGCCCCGCCGAAAACTGGTATTGAAGCCGCCGACATCCAGGGCATCCTGACGACGAAACGCAAAATTAAAGCCCATTACGTTGACCCGTTCAACACCCCGCCAACGGCGGAAAGCAAAAATCCGCCGGGCTATCGTTTCATAAATCAGCAAGGCCCAACGCGGATTTTCGGCGCTGGGCAAAAAGGAATACTTACCATACGTGCAGGAAATAGCGCTGTTTTTCAGCGGTGCCACCAAAGCATCGATCCAGGTCGGCGGATACACGCAATCACAATCGGCATTGACGACAAAATGGCCCCGTGCGGCTTGCAGGGCGGCCTGACGGGCAAAACCGATTCCTTGCTCCGTTACCAGCACCGAACGCACCCCGCAAGCATCCAGTAATTCCTGAGTTTGATCGGTCGAGTTGTTGTTGGCCACAATGAGTTCGGCCCGATGCGTGGTCTGTTGGTTGGCCAGCGACGAGAGCAGTTTCAGGATATTCTTCTGTTCGTTGTAGGCGGGAATCAGGATGGATACCTCGGGATCGTTGGTACGGAACCGGGCGAGCCGAACGCGAAGATCATCGAGGGTTGAGGACGACAGGGCAGCCGGATTGTGCGTAAACCGGTGCTGCGAAAGCCAGGCGGGGAGTAGGTTCATGTGCGTATCATTGGTGTTGTCGAGGCAATTTAGGGAGTCCGCCGTCGGGCTGGGCGTTGGGGGGGGGCGGGTTTTTTGTGGGGGACCACAGGGGTAATTTTGTACAACCGGGGGGTTTTTTGGGGGGGGCCCCAGGGGTTAATTTTGGCAAAACCGGGGGTTTTTTTGGGGGGGGTTTTTTTTTTTTTTGGGGGGGGGCCCCGGCCCCCGCCCCCCCCCCGGGTTTTTTTTTTTAAAAAA
>JAJAZB010000500.1 GCA_026785975.1 Cytophagaceae bacterium
CCAGAAAAGCTGGTACACCAATGATTCTGGCCCGCTTCGGCAGATTGCTTCGTCAGTCACTTCGTTCCTTTCCTCGCAATGACGGAATTACGCGTTTTCAAGCCTTTGCTACGGATTTTTGCGCTTTTGCTCCTGGTTTAGGTGTTCCTTTCGGCTTTGCTTTCGCGGCGGCTGGCTCTACGATTCGCATCTTCACGGGATCCCAATTGACGACTTGCCGGAGTTCGGCGCTCAGATTACAGGCCAACGAAGGAGCCGCGGCCCGCAGCCCAAAACTGGCGTCTTCGGTGATGAGCGCGGGGTTGTTTTCGCGAATGGCGTTGAAAAATACCGTCAGGTGATCCAGGCGGTCGTCGTAGCCCTCGGGTGCTTTGAAAACAACATCGGGTTCTTTCGTGCCCTTGCGGGTTTCGGGGGCGTATCGGGCCTCGTATTCTTTGGCGAATTGTTCCTGAATGGCCTTCGGAAAACTGTTGTACGAATCGTATCCCCCGTAGCCGGGCGCAATGGGCCGCTTGAACCGCTTGAGGGTAAAATCATTCCAGCCCAATTCAATAACGCCCTCCGTTCCCACCAACTTCGTGGCCTGTCCGCCGCCCGAACCATCCGACAGGTTGACGCGCGTCACAAACTGAAACGAGGGGTGTTTGTCGGTTTGGGGGTAGTCGAGAATCCCGGTCACCAGGTCGTAGGCATCCCGACCGTCTTTCCAGTAATTCAGGTCGGCCAGGGAGAAAATCCGCTGCGGGCCGAGCGAACCCGTAATGACGTGCAGGCCCGTCAGTAAATGCACGAACAAATCGCCCGCCACGCCGGTCCCGTAATCTTTGTAATTGCGCCAGCGAAAAAAGCGGGTCGCATCGAAGGGATGCTTGGGGGCGTCGCCCTGAAACCGATCCCAATCGACGGTTTGCGGCGAGGCATCGGGCGGAATCGAATATTGCCAGGCCCCCATCGCGTTGGAACGGTCGGTGTAGGCTTCCACGAACGTCAGTTCGCCGATGGCCCCGTCTTCATAATATTTTTTAGCCGCCAAAATCCCCGCCGAACTGGCCCGCTGACTACCCACCTGGAACACCTTCCCGGCGCGTTTCTGGGCCTCGATCACCGCCTGACCTTCGGCGATGCGATGGACCATCGGTTTTTCGCAGTACACGTGCTTACCCGCGTTGAGCGCCGCAATTGAAATGTGGTCGTGCCAGTGGTCGGGCACGCAAATCAGCACCGCATCCACGTCTTTGCGGGCCAGGATCTCCCGGTAATCCCGGGTGGTAAAAAGCTGGTCGCCCCAAACTTCTTTGGCGCGGGTGAGCCGACCATCGTACAAGTCGCAGACGGCCACCAGTTGCGTACCGGGCACTTTCAGGGCCGTACTCGTGTCGTAATGCCCGATGATTCCGGCCCCGATGAGGGCAATGTTGACCTGGTCGTTGGCGCCAAAGGGACGGATAGTGGACTGAATTTGCCGGATTTGTGCGTTGGCCTGAGCTTCCTGGATCAGGGCGCTACCGGTGGTGAGGGCGGCGGCGGAGCCACCCAATTTTTTCAAAAAACTGCGTCGGGATGCAGACATACTGTTTATCGAGGTTATGTGAATGAAAATAAAGCGGGAAATTACCAAAAAATACCTACCATAATTGGGGAGGGCGCGGCTTCTTTTCATGTACCAACTTAACGTTTTGAAACACAGTCTGTTTTGTATAGCTTACCACCCACCAATCCGGCACAACGGTTGTGATACGCATCCTCATCCTCTTGTTGATTTTTAGTTTATCGACTCCGGTCTGGAGCCAGGAGGTACTGACCATTACCGATGCCCGGAAAGCGAACCCGGTGGCCCCGTATGCCTATTTTTTGGAAGATTTTTCGCACAAGCTGACGTATGAGCGAGTCTCGCGGCTTCCGTTGGATTCGTTTCAGCCTGTCAATCGGCAGGGAGCTATTCAATTGGGAATGCGACCGGGAACGATATGGCTGAGGTTTCAGGTAAGGAATCAAACCGATAGAGAACTGGTTTTGCTATCGACCCAATGGAAATTTACCCAATTAGATGTGTATGTACAGGACGAAAAAGGGCAATTGACCATCCAGAAAATACCCTCCAGCACACCCCTCTCCGCACGAATAGCGCCCATTGCACAAGCCATGTCTTCGCTGGGCAAACATCCGCGCACGGTTCATCTGGCCGTTGGACTTTCCATCGCTGATTTTTACAACGATTACCTGCAACTCACCGACATAGGCTATGCCCTGTGGTATCAGAAGCAAACCAGTTTCTGGCATGGCGGATTGGTCGGTGTTTATTTATTGGTTTTTTTGTTTGCCCTTGTCTTTTACGTTCGGCTGCGTGACCCGCTTATCGGCTGGTATGCCTTCTTTGTGTTTACCAATACGCACTGGTTTGTGGACCGGAGTGGGTATCTGTTAGAGTTCCTCGGGCACGATTCCTGGTACATTGCGCTCCGTTCCTATTACCCCATCCATCTGGTTTTCACGAGTGTTTGGGCTATTTTTCTGGTCAAGTTTATCAACTTGAGAAAACACGCTAAACCACTTTATTACCTGCTTATTGTATGGCTTGCATTAGATGTCGTGGGCTACCTGTATTTCATAACCACTGTTCTTCTCGGAGAACCCCATTCATTAATGCGGATTATAACGCATTGGTTGGGCATTGAGTATATAGGCTATTTAGCCATTACTGTGTTTTTGCTACTAATCGGCGTGGTGTACGTCAGTATCAATGATTTTAAAACCGTTCGCTGGTATGCACTTGGATTTGGCATTGGACTCATCTCGATGATTATTGCCATTCTGGCGCTTTATGATATTTCCTGGCTTCCTCACCTCCCTTATAATAATGCCTTTTTTATCGGCTCCGTACTGGAAATTACGATATTAGGATTTGTTTTGGCCGAACGCACAAGTCAACATCGCCGACAACAAAATCAAACCCAGCAACAACTCATCACCCAACTCCAGGAGAACCTGCGCCAACGCGATCAACTTCTCCACATCCGCGATGAAATCGCCCGCAACCTCCACGATGAGGTCGGGGCCACCCTGACCAGTATTGCTATCTCCGCTAAATTAGTTCAGAAAAAGGTCGGTTCCGAACGAACCGAAGTAACCTCCATTCTCGAACAGATTCAGACTGATTCGCAGGATACTATTCACACGATCCGTGATACAGTCTGGGCGTTAAACCCGGACAATGACGCGCCTGAAAAACTACTCGAACGAATGCGGGCCGTTGGCTTTCAGTTTCTTGCCAATCAGGATATTGCCTTGACATTCGAGAGCACTGTAGCGAGCCATGAATTGCCCGCCTTTTCGATGGAGCAGCGTCGCAACATATATTTGATTTTCAAAGAAGTGCTTCACAACATCATCAAACACGCCCAGGCCACTTGTGTTGATGTGCGGATTTTCCAGCAATCCGGCAGGCTACATATCCGGATTGCAGACAACGGCACCGGTTTCGAACTAACCCAGACCGGCGACGGAAATGGGTTGAAGAATTTTCAGAAACGGGCCAGCGAGGGCGGTTTTTCGGTGAGGGTTTGTTCACAACCGGGCCAGGGCACAACGGTGGAGTTGAAAATTTCATCGGAACAAACTACCAATATTGGGGATGGCGTGGGTCATTGACAGGCTGTAGTTTTGGCTTTCTCTATACAAAACCTGTCTAAATGAAAAAGCCCCTTTTACTACTTGCTCTGCTGCTAACCAGCGCGGCTACGTTTGCCCAATCCGCTTTTACTAAAGCGACATTAGAAGGCATTCTGAACGACTACCATAAAAATCCACATGATTTTCTTGAAAGCTATTGCCCACCTGATTTTCGGTATATAACCCCAGACGGTTCATTTAGGTATTTGCCGCAACTTCTCAAAGGAAGTGTTAATGACAAAGTTGAAACCAGTCAGATTTTGGATCAGAAGATAATTCAGTCGGGCGATGTAGCCGTTGTGAGCGGTATTCATGAACAAAAGCGAGTCGCTACCGATGGAACGAAAACCACCCGCCGGGTTGCCTGCACATACACATTCAAAAGACAAGCGGAAAACGGTTCGGCACCCCAATGGAAGTTTGTGGCTTCGCAACAAAACGATATTGATAAGAAGGATTCACCTAAATAACGAAGATTAAATGTAGACAGAGCATCAACCTTAAACCTCAACCCAATGCCTCCCTCAACAACCTACGATTCGCTCACCTCTGAAGCCATCGCCAACTTACGGGCAAGCTTCAAAGGCGCACTCCTCCGCCCCGGCGAAGACGGTTACGATCAGGCTCGCGCCGTCTGGAACGGCATGATTGACAAATGCCCCGCCCTGATTGCCCGCTGCACCGATGCTGCCGACGTGGTTAGCGCGGTTCGCTTCGCCCGGACGCACCACCTGCTGGTGTCGATTCGGGGCGGTGGTCATAACGTGGCGGGCAATGCCGTTTGTGCCGACGGCCTGATGATCGACCTCTCGCCGATGAAAGGCATTCGCGTCGAGGCGACCAACCAAACCGTCCGGGCTGAAGCCGGGGTTCTCTGGAGCGAACTGGATCAGGCCACCCAGCAGCACGGGCTGGCCACAACGGGGGGCACGGTTTCCCACACGGGCATTGCGGGCCTGACGCTGGGCGGCGGCCTGGGCTGGTTGATGGGCAAGCACGGTCTGGCCTGCGACAATCTGCTTTCGGTCGACATCGTCACCGCTGATGGGGAGTTGCTGACCGCCAGCGAAACCAGGAACGAAGACTTGTTCTGGGCCGTTCGGGGCGGAGGCGGCAATTTCGGCGTCGTCACTTCATTCGAGTACCAACTCCATCCCGTCGGGCCAACGATACTGGGCGGCATGATTCTGTATCCGATGGAACAGGCCAAAGACGTGTTGCGCTTTTACCGCACCTTCGCGCGGAGTACGCCCGATGAGTTGATGATTTTTGCCGCCCTGCTGAACACACCCGACGGTACGCCGGTGGTCTCCCTTATTGTGGGGTGGTTTGGTCCGCTTACCGAAGGGGAGCAGCACCTGAAACCCCTGCGCGATTTTGGCGCCCCACTGGCCGATTTAATTGCCGAGGTTCCCTATTTGCAACACCAAGTTATGTTCGATGCAGCCACCCCGCACGGTATGCACCGCTACTGGAAGGCAGGCAATCTGCAGGATATAAAAGACGACTTTATCGAGGTGGTAATTGAGCAGGCAACCCGCCAACCATCGCCGTACTCGACCATTCTGTTCTTCCACATAAAAGGCGTTGCCGCCCGCATTGATCCGGCAAAAACGGCATTTGGCCTGCGGGAAGACCAGTGGGATTTTGACATCATATCCCAATGGACTGACCCTGCTGAGGCCCAGACTAACATCGACTGGACACGAAACTTCTGGAATCAGGTGGAGCCGTACACGAAGGGTGTTTATGTCAACCATTTAGGGGGCGAAGAAGAGGCCACGCGGGTCAGGGCGGCGTACGGGCCAAATTACGAGCGGCTCATTGAACTAAAGACTAAATACGACCCAGGCAATTTTTTCCGCCTGAATAACAACATTGCGCCCACCTGAAATTCAGATTGCTACCATACGCCATGATCACCCTCGTCCTTTTTGAAGACAACAAAAGCCTGCGGCAAAGCCTGACGCGGTATTTTGGCAGTACGGACGAGGTATTTCTGGCCGGGGCCTACCCAGATGCCAACGAGGCCGTATCTAAAATCTGCAAGCACCGGCCCGACGTGGTTTTGATGGATATTCAAATGCCGGGACAGTCGGGTATCGAGGCCATGAAGCGCATCATCGCGGCGTATCCCGAAACCAAAGTGCTGATTCACACGGTCTTTGAGGATGAACACCGCATTTTTTCGGCCATTTGCGGGGGCGCGTCGGGCTACGTCCTGAAAAGCCCCGACCCCGACGACGTGTTGCAGGCCATTCAGGACGTGTACAACGGCGGAGCGCACATGTCGCCCATGATTGCCGCCAAAGCCTTGCGGATGTTTCAGCACCAGTTCGTACAAGTTCAGTCGACGTACGTCGCCCTGACCGACCGAGAGCGAGAAATTTTAACCTGCATGGTCAAAGGCATGAGTTACAAGATGATCGCCGACGCGTGTTCCATCAGTTTCCACACCGTGCATTACCACATCAAGCACATCTACGAAAAACTCCACGTCAACTCCGCTCCGGAAGCGGTCGTGAAGGCCATCGAGCAGAAAATGGTTTAAAATCCTGAATAGCAGTCTTTAACAAAATGAGTCCGGCGGAAAGCCGGACTCATTTATATTTTATCCCTGGGCCAATTCCCCAAAAATCACTTCCTTGCGTCACAGAATCAGCCCGATCTGGCGATTTACGTAATCACCTCTCAATAACCTCAGCATTCCCGTGACGTTTACCTTGTTTTTACAACTCTTCGGTGGTCTGCTCGTCGTCATTTCTCTGATTCCCCTCATCCGGCACGACTACTGGACGTTCCGGGTATTTGAATTTCCACGGGCGCAAAAACTCGTACTCATCTTGCTGGTCCTGGTGCTCTACCTGGTTACGCAGGGCATTCAAAACGTGGTCGATGGGGTATTTGCCGGAATCCTTTTCCTCAACGTGGGCTACCTGGTTTATCAGGTCTGGCCCTACACGCCCCTCGCCGCGATTCAATTGCAACGCAGCCAAAAACCCAACGAAGACCAGGGCGTTAAACTCCTGATTTGCAACGTGTACCAACATAATCGCAAGTCAAAATCCCTGCTTACGCTCATCAAAGCGATGAACCCGGACGTTGTGTTGCTGGCCGAAACCGATACCTGGTGGGCTGAACAAACCGCCGTGTTGACGAAAAACTACCCGAACACCGTGCTCATTCCGCTCGAAAACACCTACGGAATGTTGTTGTACAGTCGGCTGGCCCTAAAAAAGTCAGCGGTAAAGTACCTGGTTGAGCCAGATATTCCGTCGATTCACGCGCAGGTGATCCTGCCTTCGGGCCAGGCAGTTCAACTTTTTTGCCTACACCCCACGCCCCCGGTGCCGCAGGAAAATCCCCGCTCAACGGAACGGGACAAGGAAATTTTGCTCATTGGAAAGTTGTCGAAAGCCTCCCAATTGCCCGTCATCGTGGCCGGTGACCTCAACGACGTGGCCTGGAGCTACACGTCCGAACTGTTTCAAAAAACCAGTGGCTTGCTCGATCCCCGCCGGGGCCGGGGGTTTTTCAATACGTTTCACGCCAAGTATCCCCTGCTCCGCTTTCCGCTCGATCATATTTTCTGCTCGACCGACTTCAAACTGGTGCGGATTCAGCGCTTGCCCCACGTTGGCTCCGATCATTTTGCGATGTTCGTTCACCTGGTCTACGACCCGCAGGCCCCCGCTCAGCAGGAAGAACCGACCGCTACCCATGAAGAAACCAAAACCGCTGAGGAGAAAATCAACACCCCGACCGACGACAACGAGCCGCCGAAACCTTCCCGGAGTCCGATGAAGACGTAGGTCAGGGAGTTGGATTTTATCCTTCTACTTTTTGTCATCCCGACGTTAGGAGGGACCTTGCTGGGTGGCGAAATACAAGGTCCCTCCTAACGTCGGGATGACAAAAAATGCCATGAAAAAAAATGGGATGACAAAAATCCGGAAAACTAAGATTACCGGGTGATTACTATCTTCTTCGAAATGATTTGATGGCCCGTGTCGAGTTGGAGTGTATAAATTCCCGCCGGGAGTGCGTCGAGGCTAAGATTCAGGCTTTTTTGTTGAGAAAATTCTTCCTCCCGCAGTGTCTTTCCACTCCCGTCCATCAAGCGATACGTGCCGAAGGCGTTTTCACCAAACGATACCCGCAATTCACGTTCAGCGGGGTTGGGGAAAACCTGAACGTCGTCGCTGAAAATGGGCTGTAAGGCGGTCAACACCAGTGTGGTGGCCTCGACAGCGGTTGAATAGGGCGATTCGATTTTGGCGGCTACGGCTTTTACGCGGTAAAAATAAGTCGTCGCCGGCGTCAGCAAGGAATCGGTGAACTGGGTCGGCCCGGCGGGTGAGGCCACGACCGCAAAATCAGCCTCAGCCCGAAGCGACCGTTCCACCCTAAAATATACCCCGCTCGTCCCGACGGGCATTTCCCAGTCAAGCCTGATTTGGCGGTGCGAAATCGGCGTGGCCCGGAGCCGGGGGGCTTCGAGTGGTATCAACGTGGTGGCACTGACCACCGCTGAGTAGGCCGATTCGGCTTCGGTGCTACTGATTTTCAACCGGTAATAATACGTTTGGCCGCCGGGCAAGCGATCGTCGATACTGGCAACCTTGTTCGTCCGCAACAGCAGGCCAAACGGCCCGGTTGGTTGCGGGGCGCGTTCCACCACGTACTCCACTCCCGGCAGATTAACGGCCTCCCAACTGAGCACTACCTGGTTGATGTTCAGTGCTTCAGCCGTCATTTTTGGGGCGGCAAGGGCGGCGGCAATCGGTATGTTTTCAAACGAAAACGCCGCCATGCCCCGCGCATTTCGTAAGTGCGGACCATCGTACGTGTTGGATACGTCATCCTTGAAATACCCCGGCAGGTAGGTGAATTTGGTGGCCGTCGAGGGCTGTTTCAGGGTGATGGTGACGACGTTGCCCCGCGCCGACAGCGTTTCAATTTGTCCCGCCTGCCCGTCGAAGTACAGGTAGTCCACCATTTTTCGGGTTGCCGTGCGCCCGTCACGGGTTACGGTCGTGTCGCGTTGCCAGAACAGTTGTTGGGTTGGGTCGAAAATCAGGGTAATCTCCCGATTTTCAGGGCTGGCGTAAAACACCTTCCGGGGTTCGGGTGAGTCGACATTCTGCTGGTCTTTGGCCCCGTAAAAGTCACGCGCCATCAGGCGGTACATTTGCTGCGCATGGCGCAAATACCCGTCGATGGAATAATGTAATCCGTCGAATCCGCTCGTTCCGAGGGACGTCCAGGTGGCTATTTTGGGGTACAATCGAGCCGTTTTTCGTTGAAAATCCCGAATCGTACCCGCCACCGCCGAGGGCGCGTTGGGAATCGCAACCTGCACGACGTATATTTTTTGTACCGTCGGGTAGTCCTGAAGCCAGTTGTTGTAAAGTATGGGAAATTTCTGTTCGTACCCGGACAGGTTTCCGTACGCCTCGTATTCGCCCTGCCACCACCAAAGCGCTTTTACGGCGTGGCCCACACCGGCCTTCCTGACCCGGCGGAGCAAAAAGCCGTAGTGCGTGGATGGATCAGCGGGATTCTGGTCGTTTCGATTGGAGAGAAAATCGATGGAAGCCCCGCCGTAAGCCCCGTTGATCAGGCAAATTGGGATACGCTGATTTTCCTGAATCAACCGCTGAAGTTCCACGCCCCAGGTGCTGGTCAGCGAGGGAAGGTGATTGGCCAGTTGCCAGGTGGTATCCTCCGGTAAAATACCGTTGCCAAATGTCCGGCAAAACTCATTTTGAAACCGATAGTCGGGGTAGTTGAAATAGTTGAACGCGTTCGACTGCCCGTAAATCAGGAATACGTCCCCGCACACCACGCTGTCGCGGAGGGCAACCCGGACGGAATCACTGGTTCGGCAGGCAAAGACTTCAAAACGGTATTCGGCCAATTCAGCCCGAATGGAGGGTTTAAAACTAAAGTGGGCCGTGTCGTTCGAGTAACTGAGCGCCTGACTTTGGTACGTCCAGAGTTGATTATTGCGGAACACGCTGACGGCCATACGTTCGTAACCCGTGGTCGAGATAGCCCCTTCAATGTTCACGTCGGCCTGGTTTTGCTCACTACGGGGCACGAGTTGCCGGGTAGCGGGCAGCCGATCGAACCGCACAGTAACCTGACTGAACGTGGGTGAAAACCAAAAAAGTAAGCAAATCGACAGAAGAAATTTCAACATAAATTCGGGCGTAGAGAAGGGGGATGCTCTACAATTGTTGCAAATCTACAACTCAATCAGCGATTTATCTGAGCCATCGCCTCATCGACCGTTCGGACGGGTAATTGGCAGGTTTTGTTGAAGCAGATGTAAATCAGGGTTTCCACGCCGGAGGCGGCACGCCCTTCGAGCAAGGGCAATGCGCCCGACCGTTCGGCACCCGCAACAATTTTATTTGGGTAAAAATGCGCTTCCAATTCGCGCCGCCGGGCGTGGCACTCCGGCCCCACGATAACGACTTCGGCGGTGGGTTGGGCGTAGCGCGTCGCCAGGGTTGCCCAGTTGGTCAGAAAAGCGGGTTCTTTCTGCACCAGCGGCCAGACTTTACTCATCAACGCGGCGGCTTTTTCCCCGAAATCCGAGCGGTCGAGCAGCAAACTCAGTTCGTACAGGGCGTTGGCCATCAAGGAGTTGGAGGCCGGTATCACGTTGTCAAAGAGTTCTTTCTTGCGGGCAATCAAGGGTTCGGCGGCGGCATCGGTGTAGAAAAACAATCCGTCGGGTTCATCCCAGAAATTAGTCAACACGTAGTCGGCCCATTGCTCCGCCTGCCGCAAATAACGTTCGTCGAACGTCACCTGGTAGAGTTGGGTAAAGGCGTCGCACAACGTCGCGTAATCATCAAGGAAACCGTCGATTTTAGCGACCGTATTTTTGTAACTGTGCCAGAGCGCGTTGTTCTTCCGTGTCACTTTTTCGAGTAAAAATGACGCGTTTTGCCGGGCGAGTTGCAGGAACTCCTCGTCGCCCAGGGCGCGGTAGGCGTCCACCAGTCCGCGCAGCATCAGCCCATTCCAGGAAGTCAGAATTTTGTCGTCCAATCCGGGCCGAACCCGTTTCTCGCGAGTCAAGAGCAATTTTTCGAGTTCTTCCTTAAATTTCAGGTGATTCTCATTCCAGGATTCACCCAAGAACAGAATATTCTGGCCCGTGGTGTGCCCGGTGGCTTCTTCCCGGAAATTCCCGCCCTCCGTCACGCCAAACGTTTGGCAAAATGCGTCCGAACGACTTCCGAGCAGGGCATCGAGTTCGGCTTTGGTCCAGGTGTAAAACTTCCCTTCCTCCCCTTCGCTATCGGCGTCGAGCGCGGAATAAAACCCACCTTCCTCGCTGACCATCTCGCGACGCAGCCAGGTAACGGTTTGGCGAATTATTCGGGCGTAGGCCGGGTCCTGAGTCAGCGTATAGACCTCAGCGTACAGGCTCAGCAGTTGGCCATTGTCGTAAAGCATTTTCTCAAAGTGGGGCAAAAACCACTCGGCATCTGTGGAATACCGCGCAAAACCGCCCCCCACCTGGTCGTACAACCCGCCCGCCGCCATGCGATCAAGGGTAAGCCGGACGACCCTCAGCGCCTCTTCATCCGGCGAACCAGCCAAATAGCGCAAGGCAAACCGCCAGACACTCGGCATCGGAAACTTGGGTGCCCGCGCCAAACCGCCCCGCTCCGGGTCAAAACTGGCCGCGAGGGTACTGAAAATCGTCCCCAACTCATAATTCGTAATTCGTAATTCGTAATTCGTAATTGAATTTAGTCCGTATTTGCCGCTTTCGTCCAGTTGGAGATCCCCGGCAAAACTCGCCGCCGAACTTTCGAGTTGATCGCGGTATTCGACGTACGCATTGGCCACGTCCGCCAACACCTTCACCCAGCGTTGGGGCGGAAAATAGGTGCCCCCGTAGAAAGGACGCGCATCGGGTAGCAGAAAAACGTTGAGCGGCCAGCCCCCCTGAATGCCCATCGCCTGCACGGCTTCCATGTAAATGGCATCGACATCGGGGCGTTCTTCCCGATCCACTTTAATGCACACGAAGTGTTCGTTCATCAACGAAGCAATTTGCTCATTCTCAAACGATTCATGCTCCATCACGTGGCACCAATGGCAGGCCGAATAGCCAATGCTGACCAGCAATAATTTGTCTTCGGTGCGGGCACGGTTGAGTGCGTCAGGCCCCCAGGCGTTCCAGTGAACCGGATTGTTGGCGTGTTGAAGCAGGTAGGGGCTGGTTTCCTGAGCGAGGCGATTCATTTCATTTAGTGAAAAGTGAAAAGGTAATTTAGTGAAGAGTGAAAAGTTAAAAGGTAAAAGTGAAAAATTCAGAATTAGGCTGCCCTGCCGAATTGGCGAACCGCTTATTTTTCACTCCTCACTTTTAACTTTTCACTCTTCACTTTTAATTTTTCACTGAATAACAAGTTTGCGAAAAAAAACTGCGCCACTGTCCGTGATTTTCAGAAAATACACCCCCGTCGGAAAGCCCGTCAGGTCGAGGGAAAGCGTGAGAGCATCCGCCGACTGCGTGCTCAAGGTTTGCTGGTGTAGGGTACGCCCCATCGGGTCGCTGAGTACCAACGCGGCATTGATCGGAAATTGGGAGGCGTAGCGGACGTTCGTCATGCCGTTGGCCGGGTTTGGGAACACCCTCAATTCACCGCCCTGGGCAGTACTGTCGGGTAGATCGAAGGCGCACAAAAAAACTTCGGTGCCCTTCAGCGTCAGCGTCGTTTGCCAGGTACCAAACTGCACGGGTAGCGTGGTCGTCCGTCCGTCGTCGGCAAAGGGGTTGTGCGCCGCCACCAGAATCCGATTGTCCTTGACGACGGCCCGCCAGATGGCGTCCCGGTCGGCAAAATGGTCACGGGCCGTTTTAGGGATGAACAGACGAAAGTTTCCGTTAAAAAAGTCGGAAAACCGGGAGAGCCGGTACAACCCGTAAATAAATTGTTCGTAGGTCGCGTAGTTATCGTTCGCCGAAAACTCACCCGGATTATCCCAGAGCCAAATGCCTTTGGCCCCCGAAAAGAAGGGGAAAATGGCGCTCGCTTCGGCCATCCAGGGACGAATCCAGCGCGGCCCGGTTCCTCCGCATTCATCCCGAAAGCGCAGCCACTCAAACACCACCACATCCTTGGAACTCCGGGCACGATTGGCCTCGACCTGGAAGAGCAAATACGATAAATAATTGCCAGCCAGTGAGTTGGGATAATTATTGCAGTAGTAACCTGAGGGAGCGAACAGGTTCATCTGTTCGTTGAACGGGCCACCCACGGCGTTGGTCACCGTATCGCGCAACAGGTAATTGAGCCGTTCGGGATTGGTCGTCCAGTCGGGCCAGGTGTTGCCGTCCACGTTCAGAAAGTTGGTCAGGCGGATGGGTGCGTCGCCGTAGGTGCCCAATCTCGAGTTGGCGGGCAAGCCCTCTGCCCGTAAAAATTTCAGGGGTTCGGCGTACAATTTCTGCATCTCGCGCTGGTAGCGAAGTACAAAATCCCCGTTGGAGAGGCGCTGGTACGCCGGGGGTACGAGCGGATTTGTTTTGATGTTCAAAATACCGCGCTCGGTGGCAATGTCGCGCTCGATGTCGGGCAACAGGATATCGACATTCGGCACCACCCGCCCCTTCGAATCATCGAACTGATTGGCGTAGCCCTGCATTTCGCTGCGCCATTTAGCCCGGAAAACCGTTAGATCGTTGTTGAAAGGGCTTTCAATACTCGACCAGGGTTGGTTGGTGCTGTACGCCAGGCCGTACCAAATGAGCGCACGCTGGCGCGGGGGAAGCGCCGAGCCGTCGTTGCCCGCGAACGTACCCAAATGGCTGAATCCGTGACGCAACGGTTGGCGTTCGCTGTCGCCGAAGCGCGGCCCGCTGTAGATGATGGTGAAGGGCAGCGTAAATTCAGGAAATTTGTTCCAGTCGATAGTTCCGTTCGTAGAAATGGGTGTTAGGCCAAACGGGGGTACGCAGTCCTGAGCTTGGGCCGCCGGGGAAACAGCGAGGCTACTCAGACCGATACTCAGGATGCACAAACAGACCCTTAGCTTTAATAAAATCTGCGCTGAACAGTTGGGAAGACTCCGACCGGAGGACTGTGCGTCGGCAGACGGAGCTACGTCTCTTAGCGTTAATAAAATTCGCGCTGGAACCGTAAAAAACGGCTGGGATTCCGGGGATGAGGTGCTTTGGCTGAATGGCTTCACGACTCCAAAATAACTAAACAGCGGGCATGAATTGACTTTTGCCGGGCAATTATTAAATTCGCTCACCGTTATTCTCCCCGAATCACCCTTAAAAATCAATCGGTTATGCGCCATCTCAAATTTTTCACCTTCGCCCTGCTAACCTTCGTGGGTATTGCCTGCGACCGAAATTCTGATCCGACGCCGGGCAACGAACAATCGAAAGCGGAGATTCTGAAAAGCACGGGCTGGAAACTGGATCGGGTCACGACGACCGACGGCCAAACCATTAATTCATCGCGCCTCAGTTTGGAAACGCGGGCCATTTTTGAAGTCAATGTTGAGTTTAGAAACCCCGACATTACCCGCGCCGTCGACCGGGTTTCCAAGCAGGTGCTCAACGGAGGAACCTGGTACCTGCGCGAAAACGAGACCATTCTCGACGTCGACGTGACGGGGTTTAAAGGAAAATTTCAGGTGATCGAGATCAGTCGGACGAAGTTGATTATTCGTAATCAGATTCCACTGGATGGCACCAAACAGGAGGCGAACATGGAGTTTTCTCCGGCGCAGTAGTTTTTCAAAATTTTATGAAAAAAGGTAGCCCGCTTTGCTGGGGGTTGCCTTTTTTCGTCGGGCTGGGTGTCGTCGGATTGGGTGTCGTCGGACGACTTTTTTGTCGTCCGACGACTTTTTTGTCGTCCGACGACTTGGAAACGTTGCCCAAACAACCACGCTGGGTTTGTATGCAGTTTTCCGGCCGTTAGGTTTAAACAAGTTCAACGTAATGGCGCACGGCGAGTTTTTCTAAGGTGTCGGACGACGAAAAAATCGTCGGGGACGCCCAGTCCGACACCAGTCGGGGACGCCCAGTCCGACACCGCCCAGTCCTACACCGCGCCGGTTTTTTTAGGCGTGGCACGGCGAAAAAGCCGTGGCACTCCACGTCACTTAAACGCCGGAATACCCGTGATTTCTGCCCCCAGAATCAACAAATGGATGTCGTGGGTTCCTTCGTAGGTCACCACCGATTCGAGGTTCATCAGGTGGCGCATGATCGGAAAATCGCCCGTAATTCCCATTCCACCCAGAATTTGCCGCGACTCCCTGGCCACAGTCAACGCCATCTCGACGTTGGCCCGTTTAGCCATTGAAATTTGCGCGGTCGTGGCTTTTCCGGCCATTTTCAGCGTTCCCAAGCGCCAGCACAGCAGTTGGGCCTGGGTAATCACCGTGAGCATTTCAGCCAGTTTTTTCTGGGTAAGCTGAAACGAAGCAATCGGTTTGTCGAATTGAATGCGCTCGGCGGCGTAGTGGCGGGCGGTTTCGTAGCAGTCGATGGCCGCACCCACCGCCCCCCAACTGATGCCGTACCGCGCCTGATCGAGGCAACCCAACGGCCCGCGCAGCCCTTCCGCTCCGGGCAGGATGTTTTCTTTCGGCACCCGCACATTTTCAAAAACCAGTTCGCCCGTGGCACTCGCCCGCAACGACCATTTCCGG
>JAJAZB010000501.1 GCA_026785975.1 Cytophagaceae bacterium
CCTTGCAGAACCTCGCCCCGGCGGGCATCCTCAGCAGCTGCGCCGGCGAAGCCGCCTACTGGCTCCTGATGCAACTCTATAGGGGCCGGTTTGTGGTAAAACAGGTGGTGCCGAAAGAAGCGATTCTGAAAACCTGGACGCCGCAGACCATCGTCAACACCAACAAATCAACTCTTTCGCCTAATCAATTTGGTCTGTACGGTCTGGGCTGGTTCATCAACGATTACGCGGGCCGACGCGTTGTTTCGCACGATGGCGGCGTGGATGGTTTCGTGAGCACGACCTGTTTTCTACCCGAAGAACGGCTCGGTATTCTGGTTTTTACCAACACCGACGCCAACAATTTTTACACTGCTCTGCGCCTCCAAATTCTCGACGCGTTCCTGAACCAACCGTATAAAAACTACCACCAGATCTTTCTGAATGGCTTTCGGCAGCAAGACAAAGCTGAGCGCGAGCGCATCCGCCGCGAGCGCGAACGGGCGGCGTTGGGCTTGCCCACCAGCCTACCGCTGAAGGATTACGTGGGTAAGTACCGCAACTCCGTGTACGGCGACGCCGAGGTAAAACTGGAAAAAGAAGGTTTGGTCGTGTATTTTGAACATCACCCAACCTTACGCGCGCCGTTGAAATCGAAGGGTGAATCCGAATTTCTGGCGACGTATTCCAACCCGACGATGGGCATCCACCCGGTGCCGTTCAAAATGACAAACGGCAAGGTAGTTTCGATGCGAATCAAAGTGAATGATTTTGTGGAATACGGCGGGTATACGTTTACGAAGCGGTAGGGATGGATAGAGGAGAGAGGATAGATTTATAGAGAACGCAGAGTCAGGGAAGAGAGTGATACTTGTTCTCTGTTCTCTGTCCTCTGTTCTCTATTCTCTGTCCTCTCTCATCTGTTCTCTATCCATTAAAAAAATGCCGCCGGCACCGCGCCTCGTAGCTGTCGGTTTCGCCGAGTAAAATCCGCTCCTGCGCGGGCGAAATCCGGTAGGAGTAGTTGGCGATTTCGCCGCACACCACGCAGATGGCGTGTACTTTGGTGACGTACTCGGCCACGGCCATCAGTTGCGGCATACATCCGAAGGGGTTTCCCAGAAAATCCATATCCAGCCCCGCCACGATGACGCGCTTGCCGTTGCTGGCCAGGGCGTTGCACACGTCGAGAATCTGGGCGTCGAAAAATTGGGCTTCGTCGATCCCCACCACGTCGCAATCACCCGAGAGGAGCAGAATTTCGCCCGCCGTTTGCACCGGCGTGGAGCGAATACTCACCGCGTTGTGCGACACGATGTGCTGCTCGTGGTAGCGGGTGTCGAGGGCGGGTTTGAAGATTTCCACCTTTTGGCGGGCGATCAACGCCCGGTTTAGCCGCCGGATGAGTTCTTCGGTTTTACCCGAAAACATAGAGCCGCAAATCACCTCAACCCAGCCGCTGCGGGGATAATTTTGGGGATGACTGCCGTTGTTGGGTTCGATGAACATAGTTGGAAAATTACCCCACCGAAATTATCGGGCACATATTTTGTGAATAAGAAAAGAATTGTCGGCTGAAACTTGGTGCCAAACTTGGCTACCGGGCCGTTATCTTTACAAAACAAAGCATTTTTTGGTCGCCGCAAAAAATGCTTTTGCCCAATCCACCTTCAATAAATTGAGTCCTACCCCGTTAACAATCGTACATTTTTTAAACGTTACCCATGTCTGCTAAACTTGACCCTGCCGCCCTCGACGCCTACGCCCGTGCTTACGCCGCCCGGTTGAGTGAGGATTTTTTCGCCAGTCATGATTCCATCGGCGGTCCCGACCTGCTCCAGTTGAGCGAAGTGGCCCAGGTGAATTTGTTTGCCGTCAAAAACCTCTACGAAACCTGGAAAACTAGCGCCCTGGCGTTTCGCAGCCCGTATTTTGATTTTGAAAACCAAGAAGTAAAAGCGGCCTTGTCGGCGTTGATGAACACCGCCTCGCAGCACATCAACATCCAGCGCGAGGCTTTCGAGCCGCTACTGACCGAGGCCACCCGGCAAACGCTCCTGCTCCTGCTGCAACCGCAGGATTATTTTGAACAGTATTTGCGCAACCAGCCCGATTTTACGCTCCAACCCGACGAACTAAAACAACTTCTCAAATACACCCGGTTGCACCGGGCCATCCCCCAAGGTTTGGCTGAACGGCTGGGCAGTGAAAACGTGTACGTGACCCAGGCCCTCAACTGGCTCAACGAACTGCTTGCCGACGAGCAAACGCTCGATGATGCCGACGCCGTAATTGCTCAGTTTTCGGAAAAAGTACCTCTCGATAAAGCATCGCTCTACAAAGCGGCCCCGTTTTGGGGCGAGGAAACGCCCATTGCGGCTCCCAAACCCACGAAGTCCTTTTTTGATCTGGACGAAGATGAGTTGCCGACGGTGAAAAAATTCAACGCCCGACAGGAGGTCCCGTCTACTCCGCAAACCGAACCAGTGCCTATTGCTGCACCCGAACCGGAACGAGAACCTGAACCCGTACTCGAACCCACGTTTTCGGCCAATGGCCACGCCAACGACGACCGCCCAACCGCTGCCACCCGCCTGAACGAACAGTTTCAGAGTGAACAACCAACCATGCACGCGGCTTTTGCCAAAGATACCTCGACCGAGACGCTGGCGGATCAGTTTCAGAAAAAGCCCATTGAGCGCATCCACGAGAGCATTTCTCTTAATCATAAATTCAATTTCATTAACCAATTGTTCAACGGCGACTCGGTGGCCTACCACATCGCCATCGACGATCTGGAGCACTGCCGGTCGTTTAGCGAAGCGAAAGAACTCATGAATCGGGTGTACGGCCCCAAGTACCACTGGCGCATCAACCCCGACGAAGCCGACGAATTCTACGAAATCGTGCAACGAAGGTTTAACGACTAAGCGCATTCCCAAAACTTAGTTTCTGGTTATACAAAAAGCCCTGCACGCTCCGTGTGGGGCTTTTCATGTTGGCAATTGAGTTAACGGTTTGTTTTTCAGCAGAAAAGAGGTGAGTTTACAACCTACTTAACCCATCGTTTTCTTGCATTCCATTAAATTCGTTTTGTCAACGGCTCTGTTTTTGTCGGCGCTCCTGGCGCGTGGGCAGGAATATCCACGCCGGGAACTCAATCCGCGCGAACTGGCGCAGAACCTGTTGCCCGCTCCCACCGCCGACCTCGACTACACCGATTTGGGGGAAGCGCTCTACCAACTTTACCTCCGCCCGCTCGATCTTAACACCTGCACCCGCGACGAACTGGCCGCCACGTATATTCTGAATCAGAGGCAGTTGGGGCATTTTTTTGAATACCGCCAGTCGGTTGGCCCGTTGGTATCGGTGTACGAATTGCAGGCCATCCCGGAGTTTGACTTACCGACCATTTACCGGCTGTTGCCCTTTGCCGAAGTACGCGGCGCGGGCCGCGAGCGCGTCAATGCTAACCGGGAAAGCTACCTGCTGCTGCGCTACGAGCAGGACTTGGAACAAAAAAAGGGGTACCAAACGGCGGAACCCAACAAAAACGGTACTCGGCCCCAGCGCTACCTGGGTGGCACGGCTCACCCATACCTGCGCCTGAAGCAGTACCTCGATCACGACGTGGAATGGGGCATTACCCTCGATCACGACTCCGGCGAGCGCCTGATTTTTGACGGTAAAACCCGTCGCTACGGAGCTGATTTTGCCTCGGCCCACGTGGTCATTCGCAATCGCGGTCGCTGGAAGGCCATCATCCTCGGTGATTACCAACTACAATTTGGGCAGGGGCTGGCGCTGGCGGGCGGTTTCTTTTTGGGGAAAGGCTCCGAAACGGTCTTGACCGCCCGACGTAGTCATTTGGGCATCCGGCCCTACACCTCGTCGGCGGAGTCGGGTTTTATGCGGGGGGCCGCCGCCACGTACCAGGCGGGTCGTTGGGAATTCACGCCGTTTTACGCCCGTCTGCGGCGTGATTCCAACCTGGACGACGATGCCGAAGGGGTGCTGTCGGGCAGTTTGCAAAGCAGTGGCCTGCACCGCACCCCCAGTGAAGTAGCCGCCAAAGGGCGAATCGTCCAGCAGGATTACGGCCTGAATGCGCTTTGGCGCAGTCGTTCCACCCGTGGACAAATCGGTTTTACGTTGCTCAAAACGCATTTTGATGCCCGCATTCAGAAATCAGATCAAGCGTACAACGCGTATGAATTTTCTGGAAAAAACAATTTCGTCGCCAGCCTGCAAGCGGGTTATTTGTGGCGGAATACCAATTTTTTCGGCGAAGTCGCCCGCTCGCAATCGGGTGGGGTGGGTGCGGTGGCGGGCCTGTTGACGAGCCTCAACCGTCGGCTCGACGGCTCGTTGGTACTGCGCCGTTACGACCGCAATTTTCACAGCTTTTACGCCCGAAGTTTCGGCGAGGCTTCGCGCAACATCAACGAAACGGGCCTGTACGCGGGGCTAAAATATTCGCCGAACCCTCGCTGGCAAGTGGGCGGCTACCTCGACGTGTTCCGGTTTCCCTGGCTAAAATACCTCGTCGACAAACCCTCGGCGGGCCTCAGCGGGTTGCTGCGGGTGGCCTACATTCCGCGTAAAACCACGCAGATTTTCGGACAATTCGTGGAAGAACACAAGGAGAAAAACGTACCGGATCGCCTGCAAAAGCAGAATGCGACGCTCAACACCACCCGGCGCTACGCCTCGCTCGGTTTTGACCATGCCCCGGCCCGACGCCTGGCCCTGAGTACGCGGGTGTTTTATTCCAGCTTTCGCTACGCGGGCTTTCGGCCCTCGCAGGGTTGGGGACTGGTGCAGGATGGCTCGATGACGTTCAACCGGCTGACGTTGAGCGGGCGGGTGGCGTACTTCAGCACCGACGACTACGACAGCCGGTTTTACACCTACGAGCAGGATGTTTTGTACGCGTTTTCACTGCCCGCTTACGCCTACGAAGGGTTTCGGAATTACGTGCTTTTGCAGTATCGCCTGACCCGCTCGCTCGACGTCTGGGTCCGCCTGGCCCGCACCGACTACCTGCATCAGGAAACCGTCAGTTCGGGCCTGGAACAAATCGACGCCCCCCACCGGACGGAGGTGAAGGCGCAGGTGAGGTGGCAGTTTTGATTCGGTTGGGGGTAAAGCGGGCAGATCGGGCACTCAGGATAACCAGCGGGGCGGGGCTTTTTTCTGCCGCCAACCCCAAACCCCCAGCCCCAGCAGGGCCACTCCCCCACCCGCCCAGATCCAGAGCGAAGTTCCTTGTTCAACCGGTGCGGCGCTGCCGATGAGCACCATTCCCGCCCAGAACGGCGGCAATTGCCGGTTGCCCGGTGCAGCGACGAGGTAGGCCAGTTTGGCTTGTTGCAGGGCTTCGTCGGCGGGTAGTTCGTCGCCTATTTTCTCGAAAAACAGTTCGGTGAGCCGGTAGGTGGCCACGTTGTCCACGCGCCAGAGCGTCGTGACCGTGCTGGGTACGCCCGCCAGCGCCAGGCTGCGGGCGAGGCTGAATACGCCCTCGCCCCGCGTGGTTTGCCCCACGCCCGTTTGGCAGGCCGAAAGTACCACCAACTGCGTGGGTAGCAGCCCCAAGCCGCTCAACTCCGAAGCCCGCAAACTGGAATCAGCGAAGAAGATTTCCGGCTCCTGCCCGCTGCTGTCGGCCTGGGCGTGGGCGTAGAGTTGGGCGACCCGGTGCCGGGGCAGTTCGCGTAAAAACGCTCGCTTCGTCGCCGCCGATCCGAGGAGCAGCGTGGGCGAAAAAAAGCCGGTAGCCACCGCGTTCAACGACGCATCCGAACCGCCCAACGTGGGTTGCCCGCCCGCAAACGCGACGGGAGCCATCCCCAGAAACGAGCCGGAAACCAGCGGTTTGCGCGAAGCCTGTTTCAACAGAAACTGCGCCGAGTAGGTGTAGCTGAAAGCGTAGTCGCGGAGCAGGTAGTCGGGGTCGGTGGGGGAACGGCTGAGGAGTTCGAGGGGCAGAAGGACCCCGTCGGGCGAGACGATCACCCGGCCTTTGGGTACGCCGAGTGGGGCGAAAAGTTGCTGAAAAAGCTGGTGGGAAGTTTTCAGAAAGTCGGGAAAATGCTGGTTGAGCGCGGCGGCATCGGCGGTCAGCGTGAGAAATTGCCGGGTGGCTTGGGCGTAGTTGGGGGCGTTCAGCCGGGTGAGTTTGGCCGCGCCTGTCGTGACGGTCAGGGCATACACGGCGCTATCGCCGACGAAGTATTCGAGCAGGGTCTGCCCCTCGGTGAGGAGGTTTTGACGCACCATTTGCAGGCTGGCGGCACTGGTGTCGTAGCGGTAGCGGAAGTAGGCCGGGTTGCGGGTTTCGAGGCTACGGACGAAGGCGGTTTGGGTTTCTTCCTCAACCAGGAGTTTTTGCCGCAGGCTGTCGGCGGTTTTGTCGCCAACTTTCAAATCGCCCACTTTCTGGCGCAGGTCGTTGACGGTTTTCTGCAAATCGGCTTCGCGTTTCTGATCGGTGGGGGCCAGGAGTTGGCTGGCCCCGAGTTCGTTGAGGCGGTCGGCGAGCAGGGCGGCGCGGCTTTTCTCGAAAAAATAAAAGGCGTCGTCGGGCTGGTTGAGGCGGTGGCAGGTTTCAATGGCATTTTCGTAGAGCCGGTGGGTTTTTTCCCGCCAGAATTTCTTTGATCCCTCGCCAACGTGTTCCCAGCGCATGAAGTCGATCATCTGGTCGGCGGTGCGGTAGGTAGCCAGGGCGTGGCGGAGGTAAGTGCGGTTGTTGGTGGCTTTGGCCCAGGCCAGCCAGGTGTCGGCTTTGTCCTGCGTGAGGGTGAGGAGGTATTCTTTCCGGGCTACCCGGCGCATCACCTCCGGGGCGGGGTTGCGGGTC
>JAJAZB010000502.1 GCA_026785975.1 Cytophagaceae bacterium
GCATAACAGACCCTTACGAACGATGTGGTTTCGCCGACTGGGCGTAGTGACGATTGTAACGGTGTACCTGCTGATTTTGGCGGGTGGAATCGTTCGGAGTACCGGCTCGGGCATGGGCTGCCCGGATTGGCCCAGGTGCTTCGGTAGTTGGGTGCCGCCTACCAGCATCAGCCAATTGCCCCCGAATTATCAGGAACTTTATGGCGCAAAACTGAAGGGGGAAGTAGTATTCAACGCCCTGAAAACCTGGATCGAATACGTCAATCGGTTACTGGGAGCCTTGACGGGGGTACTTATTTTTGCTACGCTGATCGCTTCCGTGCCCTTCCTCAAAAAGGACAAACCGGTTTTCTACCTGAGTCTGCTGGCTTTCGTGATGGTGGGCTTTCAGGGCTGGCTCGGCTCCAAAGTCGTATCCAGCGAATTGCACCCCGTCATGGTGACTTTCCACATGATCGTGGCCATTCTGATCGTTTTTGTCTTGCTCTACGCATTGGCGCGCGCGTATTCAGGGTTTTTGAAAGAGGAGAAAATTACCGCTAAGCCGTTCCTGAACGCGTTGCTGGTCGGGGCGATGTTGCTAACCCTGGTTCAGGTGATACTGGGTACTCAGATTCGCGAAGCAATTGACGAAGTTGCACTTCGATTGTCGTATCTGAGTCGGGAAACCTGGATTGATCAGTTAGGCATTACGTTTTACGTCCATCGTTCTTTTTCACTCCTGGTACTCGCCCTGCATGGCTATCTGATTTATCAACTGCGACGACATACCGCTGCACGTGGGCGGATTTACAACTTTACTTCGGCGCTGATGGGAATGGTTGTCGTTGAAATTTTGGTCGGGGTGGTCATGGCCTACCTGGCGATACCCGCGTTTTTGCAACCGATTCATTTAACGCTGGCGGTGGTGATCTTAGGAATTCAATTCGTGACTTTATTGTTGATTAATCAGGATCGGGCATTCAGAAAAACCCAATCCGTTGCGGCGAGTGTCACTAATTTAACCCATTGATGGAAGAAACTCGAAATCGAATAGCCGAGGTAGCCGTTGGAAGCTGGCTGGAAAAAACGCGGGCCTACGGAGAACTCCTGAAATTCAGACTGTCAACGTTCGTCGTACTCTCAGCCCTGTTTGGCTACGCGTTGGCCGTTCGTGAAGTGGATTGGCTAAAAATGCTCCTGCTTACGATAGCGGGTTTTGCCATCACTGGCGCGTCGAACATCATCAATCAAATCATTGAAAAGGATTGGGATGGCCTCATGCGGCGCACCGCCGGGCGGCCGCTGCCAACCGGGCGAGTGTCGGTACGGGAAGCCGAGGTGCTGGTAATTGTGCTGACGCTACTGAGCGTATTCATCTTCGTTAACTTTTTCAATAACAAAACGGCCCTGGTAGCGCTGCTGTCGCTGGTACTCTACGGATTTGTGTACACACCGTTAAAACGCGTCGGCCCGATTTCCGTATTTGTCGGGGCGTTTCCGGGCGCATTTCCGCCCATGATTGGCTGGTTGGCGGCTACCAATCAGTTTGGTTGGGAGCCGGGTGTGCTTTTTGCCATCCAGTTTTTCTGGCAGTTCCCACATTTCTGGGCAATCGCCTGGGTGGCGGATGAAGACTACAAACGCGCCGGATTTAAGATGCTCCCCAACGGCGGCAGTAAGGGCGTGCGTACCGTGATGACCATCATGATTTACACCTTGTTCCTGTTGCCGGTCGGCTGGTTGCCTTACGCCTTGGGGATGACCGGAATTTATTCGGCGTTGGTCGCTACTGGGTGTGGCGTACTGTTTTTGGCGCAAACGTTTCACCTCATGCGCCACACCTCCGACCGGGCCGCGCTGCTGATGATGTTTGGCTCATTTGTGTATCTGCCCACCGTGCAGATTGCTTTTTTACTCGACAAAATTCCCCTTTAAACAGGGATTGACAAGACCATGGAAACTGACCTGAAAAACAGACAACTCGTGCAGGAAGAGCCAGAAGAAACGCTTTCCATTCAACCCCGCAAGTTTTTACTTTGGCTGTTCATCGTCAGCATTACGATGATGTTTGCCGCATTTACCAGTGCTTATCTGGTGCGTAAAGCGGAAGGAAACTGGCTCGAATTTGATTTGCCCCGCATTTTTTGGTACAGCACGGGTGTACTTTTATTGAGTAGTCTGAGCATGGGGCTGGCGCATCGGGCGGCAAAAAAAGACAATTTCACGCTGTTGCGAACCCTGATTTCGATTACTTTTGTGCTCGGAATCGTGTTCCTGGTCATGCAGGTGATGGGCTGGGGAAGGTTGGTCGATATGAACGTATTTCTGGTGGGTAATCCAGCCGGTTCGTTTGTGTACGTACTGAGCCTGGTTCACGGGGTACACATTATCATTGGCCTGGTCGTTTTGTTGGTTGCGTTGGTGGCGGCATTCAGGATGAATATCCACGCCAAAAACACCAACACGATTGAAACGGCGGCGGGGTTCTGGCATTTTCTGGACGTGCTTTGGCTGTATCTGTTTTTTTTCCTTCTGTACAACAACTGATTAAACGCAACGAGTAATGGCAACACACGCGATCGCCGAACCGAAACACCTCTGGCTGGGCGGAGTCGAGCCAATGAAGGCCAGCTATGGCAAGCTGATGATGTGGATTTTTCTACTGTCTGACACATTCACTTTTTCAGCCTTGCTGGTTAGCTATGGTCTGATTCGGTACAGTCATCAGTCTTACGTGGGCAAGTCGGCTGATTTTGTGTTTTCGCACGCGTACTGGCCCATTCCGGAGAAAGTGTTTGAGGCGGTGCCCTTCCTGCACGGCGTATCCTTACCGCTGGTGTTCGTCGGGATTATGACCTTCATCCTGATTTTCAGTTCGGTGACGATGGTACTGGCCGTTGAGGCCGGCCACCGCATGGACCGCGCCGACGTGGAGAAATGGATGCTCTGGACGATTCTGGGGGGCTTTACGTTTCTCGGCTCGCAGGCCTGGGAATGGGGGCACTTTATCCACGGTACGGATACCGGCACCGCAGTGAAAGAATTGGTCAATGGGCAGTTGGTAACGCGCACGATCAATGGGGCCAACCTCATCGAAAATCAGTACGGCCCGCAACCCTTTGCCGATTTATTTTTCTTCATTACGGGCTTTCACGGAACGCACGTATTCTCGGGAGTAATTATCAATATCGTTATTTTCTTCAACACCGCTACCGGTCTTTACGACCGGCGGGGGCACTACGAAATGGTGGAGAAAGTTGGCCTCTACTGGCACTTTGTCGACCTGGTGTGGGTGTTTGTATTTACGTTCTTTTATTTAGTTTAACCGGAAAACTACCGCATACTTATGGCAGACGTAGTGCAACAAACGGGTGAGAAGCAAATTGCCCCCCCGCAAACCAAAGTAATCTGGAGAACATTCTGGATTCTGGCCGCTGTAACGGCACTGGAGTTCGTTATTGCCTTTACGATGAATTCAGGCATTTTTAAAGTTGCCATCTTCGTCGGCTTAACGATCGTGAAAGCCACGTACATCGTAGGTGAATTCATGCACTTGAAGCATGAAGTCAAATCCCTGATTTGGACCGTGCTTATTCCAACTATTTTTGTGGTCTGGCTTTTGCTGGCGCTGATGTTGGAGGGAGGCAACATTGGACTTGAATAACGCATGAAAAATTTGGCAAAGGCCGGAATACTAATCACCGTATTAGTCGTTCCGGCTTTTATTTTTTTGTTCCTACGCACGTTCGGTGAAAACCGTTTTGCGCTACGCCGTTATTACCCACTGACCGACTCCACAACGGAACGGGTACTCATGCGCCCCACGCCTAACGCCCGCTTTTTTGAAGCGAAAGAAGATACGATTTTTCACACGATTCCGAGTTTTAGTTTAACCGATGAGCAGAGCAAAACGGTGACGGAAAAAGCAATACGTGGGAAAATTCATGTTGCCGATTTCTTTTTCACCCGTTGCGAAACGGTTTGTCCGAAACTCTCGTCCCAACTCAGTCGGGTGCAGGAAATATTCATCGATAATCCTGACGTTCGGTTGGTGTCCTACACTGTCGATCCCGATCATGATACGCCCGACGTACTGCGTCGCTACGCCAAAGAATACGATGCCGAACCGGGCAAATGGTATTTTCTGACCGGTCAGAAACAAGAAATTTATGACTTGGCACAAAAGGGATATTTTGTGGCCGTCCAGGCAAAAGGAGATGGGCAAGACAATCCGTCTGAAACTTTTACCCACAGTGAGAAGTTAGTATTGGTAGACAAAGAGGGCACTATCCGGGGTTATTACGACGGTACTGATAAAGTTGATGTGGATCGGCTAATCCTCGAAATTCGGGTGCTACTCGATATTTACAGCAAGCACAAAAGTTAACTAATGGCTAACCTGACTATATCCACCAAAGAAAAAAGCTATCATACACTCATTCAAGTGTTGTCTGTTGCGATTCCGCTGGCCGTTGCTGTCCTATTGGGGATTCGACAAAAAGTGGATTTGGGAACGTGGACCAAATCGTTACCACACGTTATCGCGGTGATCAATTCGCTGACCGCTTTATTTCTGGTGATGGGTTTTGTTTTTATCCGTCGAAAGAATATAGCCCTGCACCGCCTGAGTATGCTAAGCGCGTTTACGCTGGGTTCTTTGTTTTTAGTTTGTTATATTTCGTATCACGTATCCAATCAATCTACACCGTTTGGTGGCGTTGGCCCGATTCGGTACGTGTATTTTTTCGTACTGATCAGCCACATTGTGCTTTCCATTGTTGTGGTGCGTTTTGTGTTGTTGGCTCTGTATTTTGCGTTGAGTAAACAGTTTGACCGACATAAGAAAGTCGTCCGTTGGGCGTTCCCCATCTGGCTTTATGTTTCGGTGACGGGCGTCATTGCTTACCTGATGATTAGCCCGTATTACAAATGAGCGAAGTGGAAAATTGAAACGTAGAATTATGAAAAAGCTACTGTTGATTTGCCTGGTATTTCTTGCCAATACTCAATTGGTTTTGGCGCAATGCGCGATGTGTCGCTCCAGTGTAGAAAGTACGTTTAGCGATGGGCGGTACGTCAATGGTTCGGGCCTGAACACGGGTATTTTGTATCTGCTGTCTTTGCCGTATTTGGTGGTTTTGGTGGTGGGGTGGTTGTGGTACCGTAGCAGTAAACTCGAGCGCCAAAAGCGTTTGGCGATCAGTCGCCGAATCAAAGCGGCACTGTAATTCGATAACTTGATTCTGATTGCCAGAGACCCGCTCCCCGTAGCGGGTTTTTTTGTTGAAAAAATAAAATCGGGGTGCAACCTTCACGTCAATGATTGCATCTACCCGTCGAAACTGGCCGAGAATGTGAAAATTATACCGCTATTTCAAACCGAGGAACAACTCGTCAGAGCTTGCCAGCGCGCTGACCCAAAGGCGCAACGCCGGGTTTATGAGCGGTACTCGCCGCGAATGCTGAGCTTGTGCAATCGGTACCTAACGGATGAGTTTGAGGCGGAAGAGGCCATGATCGAAGGTTTCGTAAAAGTGTTTGATCGGATTGGGCAGTTTCGGTTGGAAGGCAGTTTTGAAGGCTGGGTTCGGCGGATTATGGTGACTGAATCGCTGATGTACCTGCGCTCAAAAAAGCAGTTAGGCTGGCAGACCAGCTACGACGACATCCACCACGAACCCGAAGCCGTGGCACCCAGTACGACAATGGAGGCCGATGAACTACACCGGCTTGTGCAGCAATTACCCTCCGGCTACCGGACGGTGTTCAACCTGTACGCCATCGAAGGGTTTTCACACGCCGAAATTGCGGAGTCGTTGGGCATCAGCGAAAGTACCTCTAAATCGCAACTGCACCGGGCCAGGGCACTTTTACAGGAGTGGGTTGAAAAAATGGATGAGGCCGCAAATAAATCAACCTATGGAAAAGCATTCTTTTGATCGTCGTCTGGCCGAGCACCTCCTGCA
>JAJAZB010000503.1 GCA_026785975.1 Cytophagaceae bacterium
CCATCGCCCGGATTTTGAAAGCGTACATTTTCCAATGGATTACCGACCGTTGGGGCGACGTACCGTATTCCCAGGCGCTGAAGGGAAACGAAAACTTTTCGCCCGCTTTCGACCGGCAACAGGATATTTACAACGACCTGTTTAAGGAATGGAAAGAAGCCGCTGCCCAGTTTGATAACGGAGCGGCCATCCAGGGCGATATCCTTTCAATGGCAATGTGACGCGTTGGAAAAAATTCGCCAACTCCTTGCGCATGAACGCGGCTCTGCGCCTGTCGAAGGTCGATCCGGCCAAAGGCAAACTGGAATTCAACGCCGCGTTGGCCGATGGTGTATTTACGTCGAATGCCGACAACATTCGGTACAACTTTCTGGCGGAAACGAACAACGAAAATCCGTTGTACAACAACTACATCACGACCAACCGCAAGGACTTTGCCCTCAGCGACACCTACGCGAATTACCTGCTGAAAGTGAACGACCCCCGGTTGCCCTACCAGGCCGACAAGAACATTAAGGGGGAGTACCGGGGCGTACCCTACGGGGCGTTCCCCTCGCAGGGTAAAGCGCAGGATTTCTCGCTGGCCGCCACCAGTTTCCGCCAGCAAAACTCACCGGTGAACGTGCTGACGTATGGTCAGATGCTATTTGCTCAGGCCGAAGCCGCCAAATTGGGCTGGACGGCGGGCGTTGCCAAGACCTTGTACGAGATGGCCGTGAAAGCGTCGTTGCAGCAGTGGATGGGGGCGGCCTACACCGATGCGGCCTACCAAACCTACATCGCCCAGCCGGACGTTGCCTACACGGAGGCCCGGGCGATCGAGCAAATCGGCACCCAGCGCTGGATTCACCTGTTCTTCCAGGGTACGGAAGCCTGGTCGGAGTGGCGTCGGACGGGTTTCCCGGTGCTCAAGCCCGCCGCCGTACCCCTCAACGGTGGAACGGATATTCCGCGTCGGTTGGCTTACCCGGTGACGGAAGTCACGCTGAATAAAACCAACTACGCCGCCGTCGTTGCCAGCCAGGGGAAAGACGATCAGTACACCCGCGTGTGGTGGGATAAGAAGTAGTATTCTGGCTGTAAAGCTGTAACTTTCATTCGGAGGGTTTTGATACTCTAACAAAAAGGGCCGACTGCGATTGCAGTCGGCCCTTTTTTGCTGAATAATGTCAGGCACTGGGTTTTAAGTACTTGTTATTACTCCCTTTCGGGTGATACTCTTGCTCCTTAGCGTATAGTTTAAACCCTACGCTAAGGAGCAAGGTGCTGATCTTCAGATTTTTAGAAATATATATTCTTTCACCCGAAAGGGAATAAGTTATAACCTAATAACTTTTGCACCACTACTTAAAAAGGCCCTCCCGGTTAAGATTGGGGAGGGCCTTTTTAATTTTCAATCGTACAAATTTCAATTCTGCTGCTTAAAAACCCCGCGCGGGTCTTCTTTCCGGGCCATCAATTGGGTCAGGAAATTAAAATCGAGGTTCTTCACATCGAGTGCCCTGGCGTGGTGAAAATGTTGCCAGGCCTGGTCGTAATGCTGTTGGTGAAATTCGGCCAGCGAAAGTTTCATAAATGCATTGGCATTGGCGGTGTCGAGCGAAACCGCCCGGTCGAGCAAAGTCATCGCCCGGCTCAGGTCGTTACTCAGGCTGTCGGACGAGAAGTTGTTGAGGTGAAGCGTCGCCAAATCGGTCATCAGCGTGGCGTTGCTGGAGTGAATCGCCAGCCGCCGGTTGAGCAGGTTAATGGCGACCACGCGATTTCCTTTGTTGTACTGCACCACCCCAAGCCCCCAGTACGTATCGACGTTTTGTGAATTGAGCAGGTGGGCCAGATTGAAGCGGTACGTGGCGGTATCCAGCGCGCCTTCGGTCAGGTACTCCCAGGCCCGCTCCGAAAAGAAGCGGCTGGCATCCTCGCGGCTGCCAAAATTCTGTTCGCACGATTGCAAAAATACGGCATCCTGCGCCTGCTGGCTGGCCGTCCGGGGTGCTTCACCGAAGAGCGGTAGCACATTGAAATTTACCTTCGGCGCGACCGGTTTTGGCGCGACCGCCGTTTTGGTGGGTTTAGCGGTGGGCTTTACCACTTTTTTGGTTGGGGCCGTCCGGGTACTCTGGCCTAAGCCCGCCAGCGAAATCAGCACGGATAAAGATAGCGATAAAAAAACTTTCGTCACGTTCACGTTTTGCCTAGAAGTCAGTTGCTTCATTTTAACGAACAGGTTCAGAAAAGGTGTATTCAACGCCCCCGCTTTTTGGGTGCCGCCGGGCGCGATGGACGACTTCCCACCGGGCGACTCCGGGCCGAAGCGCCTTTAAACGCAGAAGTTCTTGAGAAAGAAGAACCCGCTCGGGCTGGTTTTGACCCGCCCGGTTTGCCGCCAGCCGGGCGGGGCTTTCCGGCGGCGGTTTTGCCCGTTGCGGTACCCGTCGGGCGGACCTGTCCAGGGCGGACCTGTCCAGGCCGGACCTTTTTTTCGTGAAAAGCGCCTTGAAACGTCGGATCTTCGCGTTTGCGCTGGTCGTCCACCTCGCGAAGAAGGGCTTGCTGCTCCAGAAACGGCGTTTCTTCAACCGCCACACCCTCGGGAATGGCCTCGCGCGGAATAGTTTGTTTGATGATTTTCTGAATCTTGTCGATGTGGTATTCTTCGGCTTCGGTCACGAACGTAATTGCTTCGCCGGTGTGGTTGGCCCGGCCCGTGCGCCCGATGCGGTGGACGTAATCTTCGTAAATCAAGGGCACGTCGAAGTTGATCACGTGACTCACTTCCTGAATATCAATCCCCCGCGAGGCGACGTCGGTCGCCACCAGTACCCGCACGTTACCCTCTCGAAAGGCCTCCATCGCGTTGATGCGCGTGTTTTGGCCCTTGTTGGCGTGGATGACGCGCACTTGTTCCTCATCCACGATTTTCCGGGCCAGGAATTTAAAAATCATATTCGCCACTTCCTTCGACCGCACAAACACCATCACCCGGTTGAGCGTCGGGTCGAGGAGCAACTGGGCGAGCAGATTGATTTTAGTTTTCAGGTTGGGCACTTCGTAAATCCACTGGCTCACCATCGCCGCCGTGCTGGCCTGGGGCGTTACTTCCACCCGCATCGGAAATTCCAGAAATTCCTGCGAAAGTCGCTCGACTTTATCGGAAAATGTGGCCGAGAAAAGCAGATTCTGCCGCTTTCGCGGAATCACTTCCAGAATCCGCCGGATCTGGGGCATGAACCCCATGTCCATGATTTTGTCGGCTTCGTCGAGAACCAGCGTTTTCAGCAATTTTGCGTTAATCTCGCCTTTCGCGTACAAATCCAGGAAGCGGCCCGGCGTCGCCACCAAAATATCGAGGCCCTTGTTGATGTTTTCAATCTGCGTTTTTGGCCCCAACCCGCCGTAAATGGCCACGTGGCGCAAGTCGGTATGGCGGGCCAGTTCACCCACGGCCGCGTCGATTTGCATGACCAGTTCGCGCGTCGGTGCCAGGATGAGCGCCCCCAAGTCCGTACCCTGAGCGTACTTGATTTTCATCAGCAAGGGCAACACGTATGCGGCCGTTTTGCCGGTGCCCGTTTGTGCGATACCCAGCACGTCGTGCCCCGCCAGAATGAGCGGAATGGCCTGCTGCTGAATGGCCGTCGGTTCCTCGTAACCGGCCTCTTCGACGGCGTTAAGCAGTTGGCGATTCAGGTTAAACTCCTCGAATTTCATAGGACAAAAGTAACCAGAAAGGCGGACTTGCCCACTTCATCCTAAAACGAATCGCTTGAAAATCAGTCTTGCGGCGGGCCAGTTTGCCATTCGAGCAAGTCACCCGGCTGACAGTTCAAGGCCCGGCAAAGAGCGTCGAGGGTAGAAAACCGGACGGCTTTGGCCTTACCGGTTTTCAGGATGGATAGGTTGGCCATCGTCAAATCCACTTTTTCGGCCAGTTCGGTCAGCGATATTTTGCGCCGGGCCATCATGATGTCGAGGTTTACGATGATGGGCATGGGTCAGACGGTTAGTTCGCTTTCGGCCTGTAACTCGATTCCCCGACGGTACACCTGAGCGAGAGCGAGCAGAATCAAACCCAGAAACCACGCGCTGACAAAGTCGTCGGAGCTGATACTAATTTCACGTGGAGGACGCCCTTGATATCCGTCGGCGAAGCCCTCAACGGCATCGTCGACAGAGCCTGCAATACCGGTATTGATTGAGTGCTGAACCTGAAGTTGCGCCGCCTCAATGTACGGGTAGGCCAGTTTGTGGATCAACACCGAAGA
>JAJAZB010000504.1 GCA_026785975.1 Cytophagaceae bacterium
GCCTGCTCCAGGCCTTTCAGATCCCGTAAATTAGCTAAGGCGAAAAGCGTCAGGGTACGGAGGGAGTTGGCCTGCTCCAGGCCTTTTAGATCAGGAATAGCTAAGTTGGAAAGCGTCAGGGTATGGAGGGAGTCGGCCTGCTCCAGGCCTTTCAGATCCCGTAAATTAGCTAAGCTGGAAAGCCTCAGGGTATGGAGGGATCTGGCCTGCTCCAGGCCTTTCAGATCAGGAATAGCTAAGCCGGAAAGCGTCAGGGTATGGAGGGAGTTGGCCTGCTCCAGGCCTTTCAAATCCCGTAAATTAGCTAAGCTGGAAAGCGTCAGGGTATGGAGGGAGTTGGCCTGCTCCAGGCCTTTCAGATCCCGTAAATTAGGTACGTTCTTAAGCGTCAGGGTATGGAGGGATGTTAGGTGTTGGAGATCAGAATAAGAGTATAGTTTTGCTATATTACTTAACGTTAAAAATTTAATACTGCTTAAGGTTCGAAAGTTTAGTGGCGCATTAATTTCAACATTTTCAATTGACAGGAAAACTAAGTTATCCGGTAAACGGTCTACGTGTGCCTGGTTAAAAATTTGGTTACCCGCATCTATTACTAACGTGTCCAGGTTTGTAAACGCGGGTAAATACGTTAAGTCCTCTAAATTGGTCAGGCGTAGTTGATGAACGTCTTCCAGTCTGTAATTACGATCTTTCCAGTACCCGGCAATCCCGCTGTTTTTGGGCAGATAACCAAAGTAATACCATACCCCGCCCAAAATTCCTATCATCATCACGGCTACTGATCCGAACACCCTGGCTCGCTGCTGATTCTGCCCCTTCGCTATAAAAGACTTTGTTCGGGCATCAGTTAAATCCGAGTTTCTTTTTTGCCAAGTAATCGCCGTTTTCAAGCTCCGGCCTGAATAAAGATTGCCTGCCTTGTTTTCATATTGGCGGATGTCATTTTCGAGAATTTGTTTGTAGGCGATGGCCTCTCTTCGTTCATTTATCCACCCTTTTAGTTTTTCCCATTTGCGGATCAGCACTTCATGAATGACTTCGATCGTACTGTCGGCCCCCTTTCCTTTAACACGAATCAGACGGCTCTGCTCTCCATAAAGGTCTTCTAACATTTCCAGGATCTGTTCCTCACTAAACCCGTAGGCTAATTCCTCCCCTAACTTTTTCCGGCTGATGGTTTTCCGCACGTCGTCTTTCCCACCGGTAATTTCTACCAGCCGGATAAAAATCGCCTTAAAAAGGGCAACCCGTTGGGGATCGGTTCCTTTTTTGGTAAACGTGTTAAATACGGTGTTCGCGTGTTCCTCAATCACGCCCGAAATGCCCCGGCCTCGGGCCAGGCTGTCATAATCTTCGGAAGCAATCCGGTCTGCGTGTTTCCTGCTCAGCCACAATTGCTTCAAGGCCAGTTGCAGCGCGGGCAGCACGCCGTTGATGTCGCGCAGGTCTTCAATGAGCTGGCCCACCAAGACTGGCTCAACGCGTACGCCCAGCAGCCAGGCCGGTTTGCGGATGATGTCGCGTAGGTAGTACCCCCAGTCCTCGCCGCTGGTATCGGCGTCGAGTTCAGCCAGGGTGTAGTTGTTGGTCAGAAGCAGGTGGTTAAACTCGCGGTATGGTGCGAAACTGGAATAAAAGTCACTCCGCATCGTGACGATGCACACCAGGTGTTCTGATTTAACCGCTTCGGTGAGGTTGTTCAAAAAGGCCGTCTGAATCGCAGGGTTCTTGCACTGCGTAACGACCTCCTCAAACTGGTCGATGAGCAATACCACCTTATGACCGAAAACTCCCAGGCGTTCGCGCAACGCTTCCGGATCCTGCAAGGCACCGTTCTTAAAATCGCTGGCATTGGGAATGATTCCTGCGCTTTCGAGCGCCACGGCTAAATTCAGCAGGGGCTGGTCGTCGGGCGTGAAGACGACCTGTTTCCACTGGGCGCTGCCTTCAAACCGCCCGGCCTTCAGCGAGGCCAACAGCCCCGCCCGGGCGAATGAGGATTTCCCACTGCCAGAGCTGCCAACAATGGCCAGAAAACGCTTGCCGAAGCCGCTGGAAGCCAACCGCAAATGGTAATAAAAGACCCGGTTGATATCGAAACTGCGCCCGAAGAAAAAAGCCGCGTCGTCGATGCCAAAGGATTCCAGGCCTTTGTAGGGTTTGGCATCTTTATCAAATGGGAAGGAGATACTTGAGCCGGTGCGGAGCGCCTCGACCAGCTTTAGAAAGGCATCCGAATCGGAGGGGCCTATGAACTCGATCCATTGGATATCCGATAAAAACCAGGGAAAGCTTTTCTGCACGTTCTCCCGGTTGCTGTGCGGAACAATCACCGGGATAATCCGGAACGCGGCTCCTCTTTTTTCCAACAGGTTTATGGCTTCCAGCACCTCCTTCCTCTGCCAGTTGCCGATTCCCTGCTCGCCGATAAACACCACGCAGGCATCGCAGTTCACCAGCGCTTCCTGGATTTTATCCGCCCACACCTGCCCGGCGTCGAGGTTATCCTGATCAAAAAACATTTCCCCCGTCATCCCCATGTTCAGGCTTCGTAGCTGCGTGGCGATCTGGGCCACAAAAGGCCCGTTTTTTCGGTTGTAGGACAGGAAGATATTCATGGCGGCAGGTTGGTTCTTGCAGAAATAGCTCTACGGGGGTTTATTCAACGTATAACCCTGTCAAACCAAGAGAGCAATTTGAGTTAGAAAGTGGTTTAGATTCTTATGGAATTATGGAGAACCCGCGATGTCTCTAAAGAGATTTTCAGGAAAAGGCCTTCTTATTTAGACAGTCATCGATAAAATTTCCACAATCTCGAGGTTTTCTTTGAAATAAAAAACGGGGAAAACACCCTTTTTTGAAGTAAAATTTATAAATCTGTTTTCGCTCATAAGTACTCGGATGATCAGTTTTACCTGTACTAAATTGCATTAGCACCCGATTCCACATAAATCCTCCATTCTTCTACGGGTGGGTACCCGTACTCAATGAACTTAACCGTTTAGCGAGGCTAATCTGTTGGAGTATGCGATTGGAAATATATGATTTAGGAACATTTTAGTAATAACTGCGCCGCCCGCTCCCATCGTTCGGTTATCTTTGAGCGTTTAGCCAAGGCCTAAACGTTGCAACCATTTTGTCAAAAATGTCCTAATTGTCCCCAGGAGAAGTGTGTTATTAACGCGTAGTGCCTATTTTGCCGCCTCAAACAGAAACCTGTATGGAGTGAGACAAAAGAGACAGACTAAAAACCGCGTTTCTGAGCAACTGGGGCAGGGTGTGAATAGACCCGTCATTGTCCCAAAAGCCCCCAAAACAACTTGTTTTGGGGGCTTTTCTGTGGGTGGCCCGCTCATGCTGTACCGCCAATAAGCCCACTGGTTATCAGTTATTTGTGGAGTCGTTTTTTTCTAAACAAAATAGGCTTTCTACCCGTTATTCGATCAGGCTGGGTAAGGTTGCCGGGCCTAAAGTGTTCTAACAATTTTGTCAGAACCGGGTTTCTGGAGGTACCATGAGCAGCTATTCCATCAAAGATCTTGAACACCTGTCGGGTATAAAAGCCCATACCCTGCGTATCTGGGAACAACGCTACAACATTATTTGCCCCCAACGCACGGATACTAACATTCGGACCTATGACGACCAGGACCTTAAACTGGTGCTGAATATTTCGCTGCTGAAAGACCACGGCTACAAGATTTCGGAGATCGCGCGTATGACCCAGGTGGAAATGCACAAGGAGGTTGTCGACATTTCCGAACAACAGCTCAACTATCCCGATCAGATTCACGCGCTCACCATTTCGATGCTGGATCTGGACGAGGACCGTTTCGAGAAAATCGTCAATACCAATATTCTGCAATTCGGCTTTGAAAACATGATGGTCAACATCATCTACCCGTTCCTGAGCCGAATCGGTACCCTTTGGATGACGGGTTCAATCGGCCCCGCCCAGGAGCATTTCATCACGAACCTGATTCGTCAGAAAATCATCGTTGCCATCGACGGGCAGTTGAACCGAATGCGGCCCGGTGCCAAGAAGTTTTTGCTTTATCTGCCCGAAGGCGAGCTACACGAAATCAGCCTTCTTTTTGCCGATTACATCATTCGTTCGCGCCAGCACAAAGTAATTTATTTGGGTCAAAGCCTGCCGTTCAATGAATTGATTTTTGCCTACGACATTCATAAACCAGACTACATCTTTTCGGCTATTACGTCAGTACCCAGCTCGGATGAGATCCAGCAGTACGTGTACAAATTATCGAGTCAATTTCCCGATTCCCAAATATTACTCACTGGTTATCATGTGGTTGGTCAGGATATTGATGCACCCGAAAATGTAGGTATCATCAGCAACGTGCGCGATTTGGTACAAATCGCCAGTGTGTAAGATTGCGCTCTGGTTTGGAGGTATTTTTCCCTGAAAACAAAAAAACGCAGCCCAAACCGGGCTGCGTTTTTTTGTTGAAAAAGACCAGGAGGACTTAGTTTAAAAACTCGTCGAACGTCAGGCTGACGTAGTACTGCCCCCCAATCGACGGATTGCCATACGAGGTGTAATAGTATGTATTGAGCAGGTTGGAAGCGCCCACTTTCACGATGGATTTCAGGGATTTTATTTTCTTACTCACCTGGGCATCCAGTGTGCTGAAGGCGGGAACCACAGTCGCATTGACATCGGGCGTATTCACAAAACTCGACTGCCAGACGAAACTCGGCTGTTGCCGGAAGGTCACATTGAAGCCTACGCCGTTGGCACCGGGCCGCTTCCCAATATTCAGGTTAAACCGGTAGTCGGGCGTGTTGAAAAAAGGAAGGCCCCCATCAGCGAGGATGCTTTCATCAAAACTTCTGAGTTTGTTGACCGATACGTTGCCCCCCAGATTGTAGCCTTTGCCCAACGCGTAGTCGAGACCCAACGCCCAGCCATAGGTCAGCGTTTTGCCATCACTGCTGGATGGAAACTGGTAAACCTGCCGGTACTGAGAGCTTAGCAGGCCGAGTTCTTTGGGAGCACCCAATGCCGTCAGCGTGGTTGCCCCGGCGGGTGTCACCTGGACGGTGGTTGCGCCCGAACTGAAGTTGCGGTAGGTATTGAAGTACACGTACCCGTCGATGAATAGCTTCCGGTTGATGAGCGACTTGTACCCAACCTCAAACGACTGCACCCGCTCCGGCTTGTATTCGCGAAACTGGTAGGGCTTCAACGTGCCCAACGCGCCCTGGGCGGCGATGGCAGTCACCGTGTTGGTGATGTTATCAGCAATAGCCTTTGGCAACGCTTTGCCCACTTCACTGGTGATCGTCGCTTGTAAAGCACCCGGCAGGGTCGCACCGACTCCCTGGGTAATCGCGGCCTGAATGGCAGCAGGAGTGTTCGGAATCTGCCCGGCGGTTACGGCGGCATTCACTGAAGCGGTAACGCCCGCCGTGACTTGCGCCGTCACGAGTGGAGTTACAACAGCCGTAACTTGTTGGGTGACGCGCCCGGTAATGAGTTGCACGGCTTGACCCTGCACCTGCGGGGTAGCCGCCAATGCCTGCACCTGCGCCCCGTAAGCCCGCACGTTTTGGAGGGAGTAGATTGGATTGCCTACCAGGTTGTAGGTATCGCGGAATTCGGGCAAACCGCCAATGAGCCGCGCCTGGGGCACTTTCAGATCAATGAACTGGTCTTGCGTGGTGGGAATGCGGAAAGCTGACTGGTACGAAAGCCGGATGTTGTGGTCGCGGGCGACGGTCAGCACGCCCGAAAGGCGGGGTGTAACCTGCCCTTTAAAGTACTGGCTTTTGTCGTAGCGTAACGAGCCGGTCAGTTTGAAAATGTCGCCGAATGATTTGGCAACCTGGGCGTAGGCTCCGTACTCCTTAATGCTGATTTTGCGCCCGTCTTTATCGGCAAAAATCGTCCCGTCCGAGCGCAATTGATAAACCCGGTGGCTGGCCCCGACGATGATTTCGGCAAATTTAATCTGGTTTTTAAAATTGTACATTCCCTCGTAATGGTAGAGGTTAGTTTTGTCGGCAAACTTCGCTCCGGCCGGGATGGGTTTTTGCCGCGCGGCTTCCGCGAGGGTGTTGAATCCGGCCGAACCGGGAACGGGCCGATTTGCATCAGCGGCGGTGCGGGCGGTCAGGTGCGCCTGAGCATCCGGTTGGCCGGCAGCTTTAGCCTGAGCGAATGCGCCGGTGTACGTCGGAAACCAGATCGGGCTGCCGCCGCCCCAACTCTCGTTGATCAACTGCCCCAGGATGCCATTGGCGTAAGAGTCGCCCGAGCGCTCCTGGGTGGTGTAGGCCCGCAGGAAGAAATTGTCGCCCCGGAGTTCGGCTTTGTACTGACCGAGGGTAAAGTTTTTGATGGAGTAGCGGTCCGAGCCGGTGTACACCGTCGTGCCGGAGCCGTAGTTGGCTTGCACGAGCGCCTCGATTTTATCGGTGACGCGGTAGTGCAAACTGACGTTGGCCTTGAGGCTTTTAGTGGTGTAGTCGGCCAGTTGATTTTCGAGAAAACCCGTTCGGCTCACATTCTGGCTTGGTATCAGGGCTACAGCGGCGGCGGGCAGCCGCCCGGCGGCCACCAACTGGTTGGCTACGTCGCGAATATTGGCCGAGGTTTCGTCGCCCATCACGTTGACACCGTTGTAGTTTGGATTCGTCTCGCGGGTGCTGCCGGGGGCCACGTTGGCGTTAATGTCGGCGTAGTTGGCGGCTTGCCAGTCGTTGGCTCTTAGGTAGGCAAGGTTAACCTTGAAGGCAAACCGGTCGTTGAACGATTTTGCGTACCGGATGCTCGCGTCGTAAAACGGGCTGGCACTGGCCCCAGAGGGGTCGTTGAGGTGCATCAGCCCCGTCTTGACCGCCGCGCTAAGTCCTTTGTAGCGGAACGGGCTTTTGGAGTTCATCAACAAAATTCCGTTGATGGCGTTGGGGCCGTACAGCGCCGACGACGCGCCGGGCAACAGTTCGACACTCTCGACGTCCAGTTCCGACATCCCCACAATGTTACCCACCGGGAAGTTCAGGCCCGGAGCCTGATTGTCCATCCCATCGAGGAGTTGCACCATGCGCACGTTTCCGTTGGAATTAAAACCCCGCGTGTTGATGGATTTGAACGTCAACGATTGCACACTGGATTCCATGCCTTTCATGTTGACGATGGCGTCGTAGAAATTGGGTGTAGCCGCCTGTTGAATCTGACGCGCGTCCATTTTTTCGACCGAGGCCGACGATTTCAGCACACTCTCCTCCACCCGACTCGCCGACACAACCACTTCTTCACCCAGGGTGACCCGTTCGGCAAGCGCGACGTTGATCTCGGATTGATTGCCCGTGACGTTGATTTCCTGGGTTTCGTAGCCCACCGACGAAACCTGCAACGTAAACGGAGGCGCGGTAGTGACGTTGAACGAAAAAGCGCCTTTTGTATCGGTCGTCGTACCAATGACTTTTCCTTTCACGACGATGTTGACGCCCGCCAATGGTTCTTTCGTGGCACCGTCGGTTACCCGGCCCGCGAGCCTGGTTTGGGCAAAGGTTGCCGTGCTAATCAGCAGGAAAAATGCCGCTGTCAGCAGCCTTGATCCGGTAAAATTTTTAAGCATCTGAATGGGGAAAAGTGGATAGACTTTGTTGAAATACAGAAATGGCTTTACAACGCAATGTTAGTAATTTTATACTGGTTATCTGCAAAGAATTAGCCTTAAATCACAAAAATAAAGAACCTTCCCGACGCATCTGTTTATTGCCAGCCCCTTGATTCAGGCGTATCAACAGCCGGTCAACCGATGATAACTGTACATAGTCAATTCCTACTCGTTTACAGCACCAACCCAACGGAGCGTTGTCGAAGTGCGGACAGGAATTGCTGAACGCCGAGCGACAATTGTGATATTTGGCAGGCAGTCGACTCCTTTTGTTGGATAGAAATGCCCATGAACCCGTAGCTTTGTCATTGAAAACCCTTCTTATTTCGCCTTCGCATCTGAATAATCATACCCAACCGGTTGACTATCAATTATTTATTCCCGCTCATTATCCATGAATTCAAACAACTACGTCGTCATTATGGCCGGGGGTGTAGGCACCCGATTCTGGCCGTTTAGCCGCACTCAAAACCCGAAGCAATTTCACGATGTTTTGGGCATCGGTAAAACCATGCTTCAGCAAACCTACGAGCGGTTTGCCGGGGTGTGTCCGCTCGAAAACATCTACGTGGTCACTAGCACCGACTATACCGACCTGATCAAACAGCAACTTCCCCAATTGGGCGCGGATCAGATTCTTTGTGAACCCATCCGTCGAAATACCGCGCCCTGCATTGCGTACGCCTGTTACAAAATCGGAGCGAAAAACCCGGCGGCGAACGTCGTCGTGGCTCCGGCTGACCATATTATTTTGAAAGAACAGGAGTTTACCCGCACCGTCGGCATCGCCCTGGAAGCCACCGCCCATGAAAATATTCTGGTTACGCTGGGCATTACGCCGAGCCGACCGGATACGGGTTACGGGTACATTCAATTTCACCCCAACGAAAACCGTTCGGTGAAAAAAGTGAAAACCTTCACCGAAAAGCCCCGCCTCGAACTGGCCAAAACGTTTGTGGAAAGTGGGGAGTTTGTCTGGAATGCGGGTATTTTCGTTTGGAATGTACAGGCGATTCAGGTAGCGTTTGAAACGTACCTGCCCGAACTCGCCGAAGTCTTTGCCGAAGGCCGAAACGTGTACTACACGCCCAAGGAAGAGAAATTCATCGCCAAAGCCTACACGCAGTGCAAGAGCATTTCCATCGACAACGGAATCATGGAAAAAGCGGAAAATGTCCACGTGGTACTCAGCGATTTTGGTTGGTCGGACTTAGGCACCTGGAAATCGCTGTACGAAGTATCCCAAAAAGACGCGAACCAGAATGCCCTCGACGCCCGCACGATGCTCTACGACACGCGCAATTGCATCATCAAAACCCCCCGCGAACGCCTCGTGGTGGTGCAGGGACTGGACGGCTACATCGTGGCCGAGTACGACAACGTACTGCTGATTTGCCGCAAAGACGAAGAACAGCGCGTCAAAGACTTCGTCGCCGACGCCAAAGAACGCGGCGTGGAGTTCGTTTGATTAGGGCATAGAGCAGAGGGCATAGGGCATAGTTGAAAAACAATAATAGCACAATGATGAATTCACTCTGCACTCTGCCCTCTGCTCTATGCCCTAATTTCCCAGCCCTGCGCGATGATGTCCACTTGTTCGCCGGCTTTGGTGACCAGTGCAGCCTGGCCGGGTTCGGCGGTCAGGTAGCCAATAAAACTAATGTCGGTCGTTCCGTCGAGCAGCGTTTGGTAATCCTGCTGACGAATGGTGAAAAGCAGTTCGTAATCCTCCCCGCCATTGAGCGCCGCCGTAATCGGGCTGATGCTCAATTCCGTAGCCGCCAGGAAGGTTTTGTCGTGAATGGGAAGCTGTTCTTCAAATACCTTCGCCCCCACCTTCGACTCGGCACACAAGTGGAGCAAATCAGAAGCTAACCCGTCCGAAACGTCGATCATCGCCGTCGGCATTACCCCCAACTCGCGCAATTGCTGCACCACGTCCAGGCGGGCATCGGGGCGCAGTTGCCGTTGCACAACGTATTCGTGTTCAGCCAGTTGGGGCTGCATATCGGGATTTTCCAGAAACACCTGTTTCTCCCGTTCCAGTAGTTGCAGGCCCAGGTACGCCCCGCCTACGTCGCCGCTCAGGCAAAGAATATCGTTGGGTTGGGCGCCATTCCGGTACGCGACCCGGTCTTTTTCTACGGAACCAACCACCGTTACGCCGAGGGCTAATCCCGCCCGGGCGGGCGTCGTGTCCCCACCAACCAGGTCGATTTCGTACTCGGCACAGGCTGCCCGAATTCCCGCGTATAACTCATCAATCGCTTCCACCGAAAACCGATTGCTCAAGCCCAGACTCACGGTAAGGTGCTGTGGAATGCCATTCATCGCCAGAATATCGCTCACTCCAACGGTGACGATTTTGTAGCCGAGGTGCTTGAGCGGCGTGTACGACAAATCGAAGTGAATGCCTTCGAGCAGCAATTCCGTGGAGAGCAAGGTGTACTCATTCTGACCCGTTTCAAGCACGGCGGCATCGTCGCCAATTCCCCGAACGGTGTTGGTACGGGTCGGCGGGGCGTTGGTCGAAATGCGGCGAATCAGGCCAAATTCACCCAGTTGATCGAGTTCAGTGCGGTTTTCCATAAAATCAGGTTTACAAATCGGACCGTCGTTCAACACTCCGTTGCCGCGTTGATTGAATGGCCATCCTTCCAAAATAAAAAAGCCGTTCCTCCCGAGTACTCGGGATCGGAACGGCGCGAATGTACAGTCGTGAAATTTACGGAGCGATGAGTTGGTAATCGTTGGTGGTTCCGCCGGTTTTCAGGCTGGCCGATTTACGCGTCAGGTTGAGTTGGGTACCAGTCACCTCGCCGTTGATGGTAAATTCGATGATGCCATTGGTGCCCGTCGGTTGGGGGTTGAGGTTGCGCAATGTCAGCGTCTTTTCGTCGGCGGAGAGTTCCCACGTGCCCACAAACACATAGGTAGTGCCAGCGCCATCAACCTCCGTCAGCCGGACGTTTTGAGCCGCCTGGTCTTTCATATCCAGTTTGAAGTTGCTATAGCCCGGCTTCACGTTGCTCGCCGCGCCTTTCCGGTATACTTCGGTAGCGCCTTCTTTCACGATATTTGCGGTCCATTCCTTCCGTATCCTTTCCAACAGCGGAACTACTTTTGGTTTGCAGGCGGAAAAGGCCAGGGGAATCAAAAACAACACAATCAGGTAACGAACTTGAGTTTTCATAATGCAGTGCCCATTCGGGTTTTAAAGAATTGCGCACTAAAATAACGAAAAGTTCTGCGTATAAAAATTCATTCGCTTCAGAATTCCGATTTTGGTACCCATGACGCCCGACCCAATTTATTCCAAAAACCAACTGGCCCTGCGCAATGGCCAGGATCGCGACGAAATCTGGGTGGCCTACCGGGGCCTCGTTTACGACGTGACGGGTTCGCGGCTTTGGCAGCGCGGGCAGCACTACGAGCACTGGGCCGGGCAGGACCTGACCGACGAACTCGCCGATGCCCCGCACACCGAGAAAGTTTTTAGCCGCTTTCCGGTGGTGGGTACACTGGCACCTGTCTGATAATTTCCCCCAACCCTTCCTCCCAAATCAACCATGATTTTAATCGCCGATAGTGGCTCGACCAAAACGGATTGGCGCCTGCTCCACACCGATGGCTCGGTAAACCAGGCCCGCACGGCGGGTTTTAATCCCTACTACCAAACTGCCGACGCCATCGGTACGGAACTCAGCCAGCACCTGCGCCCGCTGGTGAGCGAACCGGTTACTGAAATCTACTTTTACGGCGCCGGTATCGCCAATGCCGAACGGGGTGCGGTCATCGCCGAGGGGCTTAGGCAGGTATTTCCCGAGGTCGAGCAACTCGAAACCCACAGCGATATGCTCGGCGCGGCGCGGGCGCTATGCGGGCACGACGCGGGCATTGCCTGCATTTTGGGTACGGGGGCCAATAGTTGCCGGGTGGAGGACGGACAAATCGTCGAGCAGGTTGGGACGCTGGGGTTCTGGCTCGGCGACGAAGGGAGTGGCGGGTATTTGGGTAAAACCCTGGTTACGCAGTTTCTGCGCGGTGAATTGCCCGCCGACCTCGACGCCCGTTTTCGCAAACGCTTCCCGGATTGTTCCCGCCAGACGGTGCTCGAACACGCGTACCGCCAGCCTTTTCCGAACCGCTATTTTGCTGGTTTTTCTAAATTTTTGTTCGATCACCGGCAGCATCCGTTCGCGCACCAGTTGGTTTACGACGCCTTTACCCTCTTTTTTGAACGGTACGTTGGTAAATACGCCGCTGCGAAATCCCCGAGAATCCATTTCACGGGTTCGGTGGCGTTTTATTACAACGACATCCTGCGCCGGGTGACTGTCGATCAGGGTTTTACGCTCGGGATTGTTATGGAAAATCCCATCGCCGGGTTGACGTTGTACCACCAACCGGGCTAACACTCAATGAACAATTAGCTGACGCTTTACCACCAATCTACCTAAGCGCGGGGCCAACGATCAAAACCCGTTGACGACGAAAATGACCGATTGGCTGAACATAACCGCCTACTTTTTTGTCATTCTGGAAAGCAGGACGAAAAAGCATCGTTAGACAATCCGCATGAGCAAGCATTTTCATTTGACGATTAAGGAAATTGTCCAGGAAACGGACGATGCCGTAACGATTCATTTCTGGCACCCGCCCCACCAGGCCATCAGCTACAAACCGGGGCAGTTTCTGACGTTGATGCCCACCGTGGCCGGTAAAAAAGTGCGGCGGGCGTACTCCATGTCGAGTTCACCCAACAAAGACGCTTCGCTGGCGGTCACCGTAAAACGTTTGCCGGGCGGCACCGTATCCAACTATTTGTACGAACATCTCAAGGTCGGCGATTCGCTGGAAGTGATGGAACCGATGGGGCATTTCGTGTGCGAACCCAATCCAACGCGCAGCCGCGAACTGGTTCTGGTGGGTGCGGGTAGCGGAATCACGCCACTGATGTCGATGCTGAAGTCGGTTTTGCCCGTGGAAACCCGCACGAAAATTTACCTGATTTACGGCAGTCGCAACGAAGATTCCATCATTTTTAAGCAGCAACTTGCCGACTTACAAACGCGTTACACCGATCGCTTCGAGGTGCGGCACATCCTGAGTCAGCCCAAAAGCTTGGACCGTTCGGCCGGTCGTCTCAACCAGGGAAAAGTCATTGAATTGCTTCAGGAATTGGGCGTAAAACCGGCGGAGGCGGAGTTTTACGTCTGCGGACCGGATGGCTTGATGCACGAAGTGGAAGGCGCGTTGAGCGTGCTGGGCGTGGCCAAAGAACGTATTCACAAAGAAAGTTTTGCGGCTTCGCCGGAAACCCATGGCGAAGTAGTCGAAGAGGACGAGGCCAGTGGTTCGCTGAGGCCCCAACTCGTCACGGTGATGTACGAGGGCACCGAATACAAGGTGGAGGTGCAGCCGCATCAAACCATCCTGGAAGCGGCGCTCGAAATGGACATCGACTTGCCGTATTCCTGCCAGGCGGGGATGTGTACGGCTTGCATGGGGAAATGCACGGCGGGCAAGGTGCAACTCGATGAGGAAGACGGCCTGACCGACGCCGAATTGAAGGCGGGGTTCATTCTGACCTGCGTCGCCCACCCCCTGACGAAGGATGTCGTGGTGGAAATCGAGTAGCCGGGATACCGGCTAAAAATCAATGGGGTCGAGGTTTTTGAAGTGCCCATTCATGCGGATGCGTTCTTTGGTTCGCTCCAATTCGGCCACTACCGGCAGTATCCGTTCGAGGTGCCGAATCAGAAAAGCCTGCCGCTCGGTTTCGCGGGGAAGCGTGAGCAACTCGTATTCCTCCTCCACGGAAAGGCCGATTTTATGGGCCACGGTGTACGAAAAACAGTCTGTATCGGCTTCAAAAAGGGAAGGCACGTGGAGAAGTCGATGTAATTTTCGGAGGCGTTCGAGCAGGCCGGGCATGATGGCATCGTAAGGTTCATCGGGTTGCCAGGACACTTTGCCACCCGCGTAGAGTTTACCGGGGGCGGGGTTCTGAAACGTGACAATGCGGAACACCCGCAGACCCTCTGTGCGGACGTCCAACCGGCCATCGTCGTGCCGTTTGGCGAGTTCAGTGACGCGCATTTCGGTGCCGTAACCAGGAATTTTGTTGTCGATGAACGCCGGAATTCCGAACGTACTGCCCGCGTCGATACACTCGCCGACGAGCTGCCGGTAGCGGGGTTCAAAAACGTGCAGATTCAATCCTTCGCCGGGATAAGCAACCAGATTGAGCGGAAACAAGGGAAGGAAATCAGCCATAACGGGCAAAGGTAATCGACGCCTGTACGCTTACAAACGGCTTTAACGTTGATTTCGGTAAAAAAATCGTTCCGCCTCGGGCAGGTGTTCGATTGCGTAACGGAGCATCGTCCGGGGCATTTGCGGGGCAAAACGAGATAGAAACGTCCGCAGAACGCTACCGTTTTTCCGCCCGATTTCGCGCAACGTCCAGCCGGAGGCTTTGTGAATCAGGTCGTGCCGATGGGTAAGGTAGTATTCGGCCAATCGCAGGGCATCGTCAAATTGCCCGCGCCGGATGAAGGCCTGCGTGGCGATGATCGCCACCCGTTGCGACCACAGGTGCCCACTTTCCGCCAGTTGATCGAGCAGACTGCGGTCGAGGGTTAGCAGAAATTCGCCCAGAATATCGCGGGCCGAAACATCGACCAGATCCCAGTTGTTTACCTTTGGAAGGTTGGCCAAATACAATTCACACCATTCACGCCGTTCCTGAACACCGGCTTGGCGAAAGCGCCCGACCAAGATGAGCAGGGCAACAAACCGGTACTCGTGAATGGGATGGTTGAGCAACGTGTGGATGTCGTCGGGCGGGAGGTTCAGAAACTTTTTGGCCAGTTGCCGCAGTTGAGGATTGGGAATTCCAATAAACACGTCGCCTTCCCCGTATTGGCCGGGTCCGGTGCGGAAATATCGACTCACGACTGCCGCCCGTTGTGGTTGGGCCCAATTTTGAAGTTCAGTTTGTAGCGCGATCAGCATTCAGCAAAGCAGTTTTTTACGTATGATTACAATCGTCGTCGGCACCAATCGGAAAAATTCCCGAACCAGGGAAGTCGCCCAGTATTACCAAAACCTTCTCCGGCAAGAAAAGGTTGAAAGTCAGATTTTGGATTTGTCGGAGTTACCCGATGATTTTACGACCTCGGCTTTGTACGAGAATACGGGCAAAAATCCGGTTTTTAATGCCTTGCGAACCACCGTTGAACGGGCGGATCAGTACGTTTTTATCGTACCTGAGTACAACGGTTCATTTCCGGGCGTGTTGAAGGCGTTCCTCGATGGCTTGTCGTATCCCAGTAAACTGATGCACAAGCAGGCGGCTTTAGTAGGTTTGTCGGATGGCATCCAGGGCGGGGCGTTGGCCTTGAGCCACCTCAACGACATTTTTAGTTATCTCGGTCTCAACGTACTCGCCCAGCGGGTGAAGATCCCGCTGATGAAAAAAAACTTTCAGGACGGCAAAGTAACCGACGATTTTATCAATCAACTGCTTCGTGAACAGGCCGGATTGCTGGCCCGTAGCCGCTTATTCGTATAGCTGATGCCGCTCCACGTCGCCGTCGAGCACCAGGGGCATATCAACCAGCAGGATTCCGTGGCGCTGGTAGGCGGGCGTTTCCAGTTCGGCTTCGGTCGGCATCTTTCTCGAAAACTCCTCAATCATTCGCCGAATGCGCGGCCCATCGTCCTCCCGTTTGTACACGTGTACCGGGCGGGGCTTGGGTTCAACGACCGGCTCCACCGGAGCAACAACAACGGGTTCAGGCCCGGACGACTTTCCGTTTGGAAAAATCGGTGCCTCGACAACCGGCAGTGGCGTAGCTTTTTCGGCAACTACTTCTGACTCCGGAGCAGCGACGATTTCGGCACGGGGCGGGCGAAGCACCGTGGTTTCGGACAGGTTGAACCCCGCCGCAATCACCGTAAACCGCATCCCTTCGCCCAACAGGTCGTCGACGATGTAGCCTAATTTGAACATATCGGCTTCGGTACCGACTTCCTTACCAATTTTCTCTTCGATGTAAGTTGTGATTTCCTTCTGCTCCCGCATCTTCATCTTGTTGGAACTACCGTACGAAACCGTCGCCAGCACCCGCTTGGCCCCCCGGATGTCGCGGTTATCGAGCAGGGGCGAATTGAGCGCTTCGGCCACGCAGGTTTTGGCGCGGGATTCTCCTTCGGCGGTGGCCGATCCCATAACGGCCTGACCCGCATTTTTCAGGATGGTTTTCACGTCGTTGAAATCGGCGTTGACCTTCCCCGATTTCGTGATGATCTCGGCAATGCTCTTGGCTGCATTGGCCAGCACGTCGTCGGCGTGGGCAAACGCCGTGTCAACGTCCATGTCGAGGTAAATGTCGAGCAACTTTTCGTTGAGCACGATCAGTACCGTGTCGCAGTGTTCCTGCAAAGCCTCAATGCCCCGGCGAGCCTGCTCTTTCTTGGCTCTCCCTTCGTACTCAAACGGAGCAGTGACGATCGCTACGGTCAAAATGCCCAATTCTTTCGCAATTTCGGCAATCACCGCCGCCGCGCCGGTACCCGTGCCCCCGCCCATGCCGGCGGTGATGAAGAGCATTTCGGTGTGGTCGTTGAGCAGTTGGAAGATCTCCTCCCGACTTTCCATGGCGGCTTCCCGCCCGGCTTCGGCTTTGGTACCGGCCCCCAGGCCTTTGGTTGAGCCGATGCCCAGTTGCAATTTATTGGGTACCGGGTTGTCGTTGAGAGCCTGCAAATCGGTGTTGCAGATGACGAAATCAACATCTTTGATGCTCAGTTCGTACATATGCCGGACGGCGTTGCTACCGCCGCCCCCCACCCCAATCACCTTGATGATGGATTTGTACCGGTTGGGTTTTTCGAAGGAATAATCGTGGTCGAGCATGGGAGTTTGGTACGCGTTGTTTTTCTGGTAAACCGTCATCCTGGCTGTTACGAAACCATCTACCCGGTTTCGCTGAATAATCCCTACCTCGGCGAGTAGGAGTCTTTGTCGCCAACTTCGTCGTCGAGCACGACGTTTTTCAGGTACTCCAACCCTTTTTTGAAGAAATTTTTATTGTCATCGGGCTTCTCGATTTTCTCCTCCTTTTTGCGGCCATTCAGCCCGTTGGCGGGTGGCCCAACGACGTGTCCTTGCGCCAGATATTCGTCATCACGGCCGTCGAGCGCACGGAACCCACGCCAGACCAGGCCGATGGCCGTGGCGTAGGCGGGATTTTCGGCCACGTCGAGTTTGCCTTTGCCAAAATGCTGGTGGGGCAGCCCCACCCGGACGTCTTTGCCGGTTATTTTGCTGAAAAGATCTTCGATGCACTCAAATTGGGCGGTACCGCCCGTGAGTACCAGGCCACCACTGAGTTTGTTGTCGTAGCCCGACCGGATCAGTTCGGCGCACACCAGGGCGGCGATTTCTTTCAACCGCTCTTCAACGATGATGGCGACGTTTTTCAGGGAAACATCCTTCGGCAATCGCCCCGACATACCGGGCACCGAAACGACCCGGTGCAAATCCACCGGGGCCTGCAACGCACAGCCAAATTTGGTTTTCAGCAGTTCGGCGTGGGTCTGCGAGGGCACGTTACAGCCGTGTTGCACGTCGGCGGTAATGGCATTGCCCGCTACTGGAATCACGGCCACGTGCCGAACAATATTCTTATAAAAAACGACCACGTCGGTGGTCCCGCCGCCAATGTCGACCAACGCCACGCCGGCCTCCTTCTCGTCTTCGGTCAAAACGGCCATTGCGGCGGCCAGCGGCGAAAACATCAGCCCATCCACTTCAAGTTTGTTGCGCGAACGCTCGACACTTTTCCGGGTGTTTTCGATGGCCAGGGTCGGTGACGTAATCACTTGAAAGTGAGCCTGTAACTTCATTCCCGTCATGCCAACCGGGTCATAAATATTGTCCCAGTTATCGACGGTGTACTCCTGGGGCAATACGTGCAAAACGGCGTTGCCGGGGGCCACGGGGTCGCGGGCTACGTCGCTCAAAAGGCGCTCGATATCATCGACCATGACCTCACTTCCCGAGGTTTCGCGGGTGAAACCGCCCCGTTTGCGCAGACATTGAATGTTTTGTCCGGCAATACCAGCCATCACCGACCCAACGTCGTAGTTGGACTGATTCCCCGCTTGTTCAACGGCTTTATTGACGGCTTCGATGGTTTTGGTTACGTTCAGCACCACACCCTTCGATACGCCTTTCGATTCGGCACTGCCGATGCCGAGTATGTCCAGCGTCCCCTGGCCGTTCATACGCCCAACAACGGCGCACACTTTGGTGCTACCGATGTCCAATCCGACGACAACTTTCTCATCCATAGGACAGGCAATTTTTTACGAATCGGCTAAATTTAAGTGCCGACTTTTGTATGTGAGATGATCTTGATTTCTTGGCACATCAGCCGTTTTTTATGGTGGTTAGTGGATTATTCAACTTGTTGCGCTGGTTCACAAACGATCTGATTCCGATACCGGACACTGACTCGTTTGTAAGCGTCCCAACCCCTGGCGGCGAGTATTTGCTTGTAAAAAAGTTTTAATTTTAAAAACTTCGCTTCCGGCTCATCGGGCGGACCAAACTCAATCCGGTGACTTCCAACCTGGGGAAAAAGCGTGATGGCACCGTCGCGTTCCACCTGGATTTGGGCAACCTGCGCCCGCCAAAATGGGTCGTTGACCACGTAATTTATAAATTTCATTAGCGGCGCGTACCGGGGAGCGGTCAGGCTGGTCACCTTGTCGAAATAAACTCCCGATATCAGCAAGACCCGTGCCGTATAATGCTCCGACGTTGGTAAAATCTGCCCTTCGGCGTTCAAATACCCATCAGCATCATTCCTGACACCCTGCCTTTCGATGAGCCGGGCAATGGGTTGGTGTTGCGTAACGGCAATATTGAGGTTTCCGCTGAGGTCTACTCCAATCTGACATTCCTTCACCAACCCCTCCGATTTTACCCGCGCTTCGAGCATTTTCAGGTCGAGCCGGTCGAGCCGGGTATTGACCAGAGGTTCCGTACCCGTGTTGGTAATCAACTGCTTAACATCATCCGGGCTAACAAACCGATGCGCCGACTGGCCTTCATCCACCGTAATATTCAGCCCGCGACAACGCCGATTGGCGTGTTGTCGTTCGGCGGCGGCCAGCAGACCCAACGTTCCGAGGGTCACCAGCGTTATCCAAATCCACTTTCTCAACTTAAAAGTAGAAAACATCCCGCAAACTGTTCAATTTTTTTGCAACTTCTTAACGAACGGTTCGAAAACTGATCGGGAGACAAGCTCATCCGACAGTCCCCGGCGGCGGGACTTCACGCAGACTAATTACCGACTCGTGAGCACCTCACGCAACGGGCCAACGAGTTGGTCGATGTCACCCGCCCCAATCGTAACGAGTACGTCGAGCGGACGCTGGCTCACCAAAGCGACTACTTCGGATTTCCGACACAAAAGTTTGTCTTTTAATTGCACTTTGTCAAGTAAAAGTTCTGAAGTCACTCCGGGAATGGGTTTTTCGCGGGCGGGATAAATGTCAAGCAACACCAATTCGTCGGCCAGGCTGAGTGCTCTGGCGAAGCCGTCGAGGAAATCGCGCGTTCGGCTGAACAGGTGCGGCTGGAATACCGCCGTGATTTTTTTTCCGGGGTACAAGGCCCGCACGGAACTCAAAAACGCTTCGATTTCGGTGGGATGATGGGCGTAATCGTCGATGTAAACGATGTTGGGCCGCCGGATGTGGTATTCAAAGCGCCGTTTCACGCCCAAATACGTATTCAGGCCCGCCCGTATCTGCTCGGCTGACAAGCCGACGGACAGGCAGGCAGCAAAGGCGGCGGTGGCGTTTTCGGCGTTATGAAAACCCGGCAGTTGCAGCACTACCCCTTCGCAAATACCCGCTGGAAATTGAATATCGAAGACAAAACTAGCGGCCTCGATGCGAATATTTTTCGCCTGAAAAGCACCTTCGCCGAGGCCATACTCCTGAACATCCGCCTGAGTTTGAGCCGCCAGCGTCAAGCCTTTACGCATAAACAACTGGCCTCCGGGTTTGATCTGGCCCACGAATTTGCCGAACGATTGTAGCACTTGATCCCCGTCGCCGTAAATATCGAGGTGGTCGGCATCGGTGGAGGTGACGATGGCCACGTCGGGGAAAAGGGTCAGAAACGAACGATCGAACTCGTCGGCTTCGACCACGCAAATGACACTGGACAAGTCGTCGGTTTCGTCGTTGGGCAAAAAATTGGTGCCGTAATTCTGCGTAATGCCCCCCAGAAACGCCGTGCAATTTCGCCCGGCGTGGCGCAGGACGTGCGCCACCATCGACGACGTTGTCGTTTTGCCGTGCGTACCCGCCACCGCCACCAAAAACATACGCTGCGCCAGCAAGCCCAGCACCTGCGACCGTTTCATAATTTGGAAACCCTGCTTTTCCAGGTAATTCCACTCGGCGTGGTCGGCGGGTACGGCGGGCGTTCGGACGACGAGCGTGGCGTCGGGATGGCTCAGAAACTCGGCGGGAATGTGGCGGATATCGTCCTCAAAATGAATGGCAATGCCTTCGGTTTGCAGGGCCTCGGTCAGGAGCGTGGGCGTACGGTCGTAACCGGCCACCCGGTACCCATTGACGTTGAACCAGCGGGCAATGGCACTCATGCCGATGCCACCGATGCCGAGAAAATAGATGTTGCGGAGTTGTTGAAAGTGCATGAATTTGAAAATGTGCTAATTTGGAGATTTGAAAATAAGCCAATTAGCACATTCTCAAATCTTCAAATTCTCAAATTACCTCAGCTTTATCGAGTTTAAAACTAAACGTCGTCCCCTTGTCCACCTGGCTCATCACCGTGATTTTCGACTTGTGGGCGTTGATGATGTGCTTGACAATGGCCAACCCCAACCCCGTGCCGCCTTTGTCTTTGGAACGGCTTTTTTCGATGCGATAAAACCGCTCAAAAATACGGCTCAGGTGTTCGGGTGGGATACCCGGACCGTTATCTTTCACCGAGACCAGCCATTCTTTTTTGTCGTCCTCAAACGCGATGGCCACTTTGCCGCCTTCCGTACCGTATTTAATCGCATTCTCAACTAAGTTGCTCATTACCTGGCTAATGCGGTAGGCATCCGCTTTCACCCAGACCTGAGGAATTGGGGCGTTCAGGTTCAAAACCACCTGACGTTTGGCGGCTTTGGGTTCGAGTTGTTCAAAAACTTCCTGGGTGATGTGTACGAGATCGATGCGCTCGCGGTTCATTTTGATTTCGCCCGTTTCCATCTGTGAAAGCGTCATCAAATCATGCACGAGGGCATCGAGGCCGTCGAGGCTTTTGGCGGCTTTGGCCAGAAATTTATCCCGGACGGCTTCGTCGTACATCGCCCCGTCGAGCAGGGTGTGAATGAACCCCTGGGCGGCAAAAATGGGCGTTTTCAGTTCGTGCGAAACATCGGCCAGAAATTCCCGCCGAAATTGCTCCAGGCGCTTCAGTTCTTCGATCTCGCGTTGTTTTTTGGCCACGTACACAAACAACTCGTTGTTGAGTTTTTTGAGCGGGCTGGCGTTCTGAGTCAATTTTTTGCGGGAAAGACTAAAATCCTTGATTTTGAGGCGCTGAATCGTTGCGTAAATTTTATTGATTTCCTCAAAAATCAAGTAATCCAACATATAGAAAACCAGCAGTAACGTCGACAGAAACGACGCCGTGGCGGTGATGAACAAGGTAAATCCGGTCCTGCCCGGCACGAACCCCACGAAGGTCGTCGTGATGAGCGCCACCAACAGGGCCAGTACAACCGAAATGACTCTGGGATTGAGGGGAGACATCTTTTCAGTGACCAGTTATCAGTGATCAGTTATCAGTGACCAATGAACGATTGAATTTGTAGATTTTACTGATAACTGGTCACTGTGTTTACTCTGTTTCGGCATCGAACATGTAGCCTACGCCCTTGAGGGTTTTGATGTGGCGATCGCCGATTTTCTCGCGGAGTTTACGAATGTGTACGTCTACGGTGCGTTCGAGCACGTAAATATCGGCCCCCCAGATGCGCTGGAGGAGTTCTTCCCGACTAAACACCTTGTTGGGCGTTTGGGCCAGAAAAAACAACAACTCGAATTCTTTCTTGGGGAGTACCACCGAGTGCTCGTCCTGGGTGACGGTGTAATTCTGGCGATTGATGCTCAGGCCACCGATGTCGATTTTCTCGCCGGGATCGGATTTCTGGGCTTCCCGGCGGAAGAGCGCCCGAATGCGGCTCATCAGCGCCCTCGGCTTAATGGGCTTGGTGATGTAATCGTCGGCACCAATTTCAAAGGCGGCAATTTCGGAGTACTCCTCCGAGCGGGCCGTCAGAAAAAGGATGTACGTGTTTTTCAGTTCCGGCAATTCCCGGAGTTGACGACCCGTTTCGATGCCGTCCTGCTGGGGCATCATAATGTCGAGCAGCACCAGATCCGGGTGAAACGTACGCGCCACCTCAACCGCCCGCCGCCCATCGGAAGCCGAATTGATGATGTAGCCTTCTTTTTCGAGATTGTACTGGAGCAATTCAATGATGTCGGGGTCGTCGTCGACCAGAAGAATCTTCGGACTGGGCGTGACAGCACTCATGCAGCGAGGGGGTTAGAGAAATGCAAAGGTAATGGATTCCCTTCAACGCGAAGCAAACTTGATTTTACTCCCGGCGCCGACCCCGCTCCCGAACAATCAGGTGTATTTCGCCCTGCTCATTGGTCACGAGCAGGTCCGTGTTGTTGACAAAAACCAGCCCTTCCGTCTGCTTACGGGCCAGTTTGAGGCAGTACAACGGCTGGTTGAAATTGATTTCTCCGTTTCCGATGGTGTAAAGCAATAACTTTCCGTAGGTCAGCAATGCGAACGTTTTCCCGTCGGGAGCCACATCGGCGGCGGTCACCTGTTGCTTGATTCGGGTACTCGCTTTGGCTTCGAGAATGTGTGTACCGGCCTGGTTGGGCAGGACGTACAGACGTACTTGATTATCGCGTCCCCGATTTTTGGAAAATAAATACAAACTGTCGCCGAACGCGAAGAAGGCTTCACAATCGTAAATGCGATCCGGCAGGGCAGGCGGAAATTCCGTCTGGTCGCCGTACTGAAACCGGATCGTTTCGGATTTTGCCGGATTTTTCAAATTGATCCTGTAAATGCGCAAATCCCGCCGGTCATTTCCATTATTGCCAAAATCGCCAATGTGTAGATTTCCCGCCGCATCCTGCGCTAAATCTTCCCAATCGACGTTTTGAACCCCACGGAGTTCGCGGGACGAAATCAATCGTCCGGTCAAATCGACCTCGTACAAAGCTGGTACGCTACCGCCGTCGTTGTGGGTCCAGAAGGTTTCTTTACCCGCCACCCGCGCCAGGCCCGAACTCTCGGTGATTGGCCCGGCCATCTGACCCGTTTGGGTGATGGAATACAATGGGCGGGTGTCATTGAAGCCTTCTTTCCGCACTTCGGTATGGCAATTGCAAAGCGAGGTTTTCAGTGAAAAAAGCCATAAAATCAATTTGGACTTGAGCATAAAACGCCTTAGTTTGTTCTTTTTAACCCGCACCTCCCGCTAAACCGAATGCCCTTCCCTGAAAAATCCCCCAATGAACTCCGTTTGCCTCCCGTCGCCCGGCTGGCTTTAGTGCTACTATCGACCTTCCTGATTGTTTATGGTTTGTACGTACTCAAGGAAATTATTACACTGCTGGCGTTTTCCCTGTTGCTGGCCCTGCTGCTGCTGCCGCTTTCGCAGCGACTCGAACGCTGGCGGGTACCTCGGGTTGGGGCTATTTTCGTCTGCCTGATTCTTCTCATCGCGGTGTTGTCGGGCATGGTTTGGTTGATTTCCATGCAACTGGGCAACTTTGCCAGTGAGTTCCCGAAGTTTGAACAGAAAATGACGGGCATCCTCAACCGGGCGCAGGTCATGGCCGAGGAACAATTAGGGATTAAACGGTCCCAGCAAATCAGTGAACTGCGAAAATACTCACAGAATTTACTGCAAAACAGCGGTAGTTACTTCACCGGCCTACTTTCCACCACCACCAACCTGGTGGCCAATCTTTCGTTGATTCCCCTGTTCGTGTTTTTCATTCTGCTCTACCGCGATTTCTTCCGGCAATTTATTTATAAGTTTTTCAACGACAGTCGCCGCAGTCGGATCGATGAAATACTCCGTAAAATCTACACCGTCGTGCAGGGTTATCTGGTCGGATTGATCGTTGTCATCGGCATTGTGGCGGCGCTCAACACCGTTGGGCTGGTCGTGCTGGGCATCGATTACGCGCCATTTTTCGGCATTCTGGCGGCGGTCTTGCTGCTGATTCCCTACATCGGTATTCTGGTTGGCTCCATATTGCCCATACTTTACGCCCTCGTCACCAAGGATTCTCCGATGTATGCCGTGGGCGTGGCGGGGGTTTTTGGCCTGGTGCAGGTGTTGGAGGGTAATTTCATCACGCCCTACGTGGTCGGTTCCAAAGTCAGTGTCAATCCGCTGGCGGCGATCATTGCCTTTTTCGTGGCCGGACAACTCTGGGGTATCTCGGGTTTGGTGCTGGCCCTACCCATCACCGCGATCCTGAAAGTGATTTTTGACAATGTAGAAGGCCTGAAAGCATTCGGGTTTCTGCTCGGTGAACCCGAAGAAACTCGTCCCAAAGAGAACGTCGCCGTGCGTACCGTCCGGCAACAAATGAAAAAATTAAAACGTGAGGTTAAGGAAACGGTGGAAGAGTGAGCGGCAAAGCCTCACCGCGCGGTGAGGCTAAGTCCTGAAGTGGAGAACGGTTCTTTCTAAACAAAAAGTTTTATGGCTCCTCAGCGGAAAATTTTCGTTACCACATTGTCCGGCAAACCCATCACCAATTTATTTTTTTCGAGAAATCTGCCCATCAACCAACATGACTGACCTGCTTTCAACCCAACGCCCAACCCGGCGTTTTTTAGATGAAAACTTTACGTTTAGCTCCTGGGACGACTTAAAACCACTTTTTGATGCGTTGAAAAATCGGCCGTTGAAATCGGCCGATGACTTACGACAGTGGTTCGTCGACCGCTCCGAACTGGAAAGTTATCTGGCCGAAAACTTCGCCTGGCGCTACATCCGCATGACCTGCGACACGGCTGACGAAGCACTCCTGGCCCGGTTCAATGAATTTGTCGAGCACATTCAACCCGAATTTACCAGCTTCAGCAATGACCTGGACAAAAAAGCAGTGGAAAGCCCCCACCTCGCCGAATTGAACGACGAAGGGTTTCCCATCGCCATCCGCAGCATGAAGCGGCAGATCGAGTTGTTTCGGGAAGAAAACATTCCCCTCACCACGCAGATTCAAACGCTTGAGCAACAGTACGGGGCCATTGCCGGGGCCATGACCGTCGTTCTCGGTGGTCGCGACGGCGAACCGGAGGAAATGACCCTGCAACGGGCCAGCGACCGTCTTCAGGAACCCGACCGGGCCGTGCGTGAGACCGCCTACCGGGCAATTCAACAGCGGCGGATGCAGGACAAAGATCGGCTCGACGAGCTTTTCGACCAGTTGCGCGGTTTGCGCCACCGCGTCGCCCAAAATACGGGCTTTGCCAATTACCGCGATTATATGTTTGCGGCGCTGGGCCGGTTCGATTACACGCCCGACGATTGCTTTCGCTTTCACGAAGCCGTGGCCGAAACCCTGGTGCCCCTGCTCGATGGCCTGGCAACCGCCCGTAAAAATGAGTTGGGTTTGGGCGAACTGCGCCCCTGGGATTTGAAGGTAGACCCCCAGAACCGGTCCCCGCTGAAGCCCTTTGAAACGGGCGACGAATTGCTGGAAAAAACCATTGAAGTTTTCAACCGCCTGGACCCTTTTCTGGGCGACTGCCTGCGGATTATGAAGCGCATGGGCCAGCTTGATTTGACTTCGCGCAAGGGCAAAGCACCCGGCGGCTACAACTATCCGCTGGATGAAACGGGTGTGCCGTTTATTTTTATGAACGCCACCTCCAACCTCCGCGACATGGTGACGTTGCTGCACGAAGGCGGTCACGCCGTGCATAGCATCGTCACGCGGAATTTGCTGCTCAACGCCTTCAAACACACGCCCTCCGAAGTAGCCGAATTAGCTTCGATGAGCATGGAATTGCTGACGCTCGACCACTGGGACGTGTTTTTCCCGAACCCCGACGATTTGAAGCGGGCCAAGATTCAGCACCTGGAATCTATCGTTGAAACGCTGCCCTGGGTGGCCACGGTGGATAAATTCCAGCACTGGCTCTACGAAAATCCGGCGCACAACCTGGACGAGCGCAAGGAAGCCTGGCTGCGGATTTACGATCAATTCAGCGACGACGTGACGGACTGGAGCAGCTTGGAAACCTACAAGGAATACATCTGGCAGAAACAATTGCACATTTACGAAGTGCCGTTTTACTACATCGAATACGGCATTGCGCAGTTGGGTGCCGTGGGCGTTTGGAAGAATTTCCGTGAAAACCCCAAGCGGGGTCTGGAGGGGTATCTCAACGCGCTACGGCTGGGCTACACCCGTCCGATGAGCGAAATTTACGCGGCGGCCTACGTGCCCTTCGACTTCTCACGCGAACACATTGCCAGTTTGATGAACTTCGTCAATGAGGAATTGGAAGCGTTGAGAAGCAGCTGAGAACCTGTTTAGGATTCTGGAAAATAAATTTTTTTTGTCATCCCGACGTTAGGAGAGACCTTGCTGGGTGGTGAAATACAAGGTCCCTCCTAACGTCGGGATGACAAAAAAGTTGATAAAAAAGGGTTAAAAAGCTACTCTGCCTCTTAAAAACTGAAATCCTAAACAGCTTCTGAAACACTCTTTGGAAAAAGCGTAAACCCGTCATTGCTAGAAAGGAACGCAGTGACGGGCATTCTGTTCATCGATACACGTTTTCAGTCTTCGCAAAAGTTGCGTACACACCTTGAATTCCTTCTTCCAGGCCGATGGTGTGCCGCCAGCCGTGGCCGTGCAACTTACTCACATCCATCAACTTGCGGGGTGTTCCGTCTGGTTTCGAGGTGTTCCAGACAATTTCACCTTCGTAACCCACCACGCGTTGTACC
>JAJAZB010000505.1 GCA_026785975.1 Cytophagaceae bacterium
AAATGAGAAAAGTAATGTCGAGGCCATTCAGGGGCGTTTTCAATTCAAACTTTTGGTAGTGGAATTAAAAAGTCGATACTGAAGTCATAAGTAGTTGGGCATAAATAAACGACACGAGTATTTATTTTAATTTGCTGAAAGTCAAATCGTTGATGTTCAAAAAAGTGTCGCCTATTCACCCTCACCTACTTAGCATACGCTTTTTCGTTGGGGAACTCTGTTTTTTATAGACTTATGTTGTGGCCTCACCCGCGCGGGTGAGGCTTTCAAAACACCTTGAAAACCGTCAGCAACACCATCACGACGATGAACACGATACCATAAAGCACGTAATGTTGGGTCTGCCCGCGTTGCAGAAACGTCAGCCGGGCCATCTGCCGGGTCAGCCACGTCAGAGGGTTCAGCAGCCAGTTCCGCTCGATGGTGTCGTGAACGTGGGTCTCGAATTCGCGATCTTTCGGGAAAATATCCGCTGTCGGAATCGGGTGATAATCCACCTCAAAGCCGATCATGGGCTTAGCCAGTTTGGTAAAATAGTCTACAAACGACGCATCGGTGTACTGCATCCGGCTGTTGCCTGCCAGGTACCCACAGCCCCAGGTAAGGCCGTAACTTTCCTCGTTCTTTTTAACGAAATACGTGCGGATGGCGAAAATTGCCCCGGCCAGCAGCAGGAACACCGTCCCGACCAAGCCCACGTTTTGCAAAACCCCACTATTAGCCTGTTGAATCGCCTGGAAGTCAGGCACGAACGCCACAACGGGTTTGCTGATGATGCTCAGGAAAAACGCCGGAAACAGCCCAATCGCCACGATGAGGGCCGTAATGACGAACTGCGGAAACAGCATGAATCCATCTACTTCGACCGCGTGTCTGGTTTTGCCGCTCCGGTCGATGCCCGTAAAAATCAGCCCGAAGGCTTTGGTAAATGCGTACACGGCCATGCCCCCGATGAGCACTAACGCGATGATGGTAACGAGCAGGCAGACGGCGTTGGAAATATTGTCGGTGTTGAGCGACTGGAACATTCCTTTATAAATCAGGAACTCCGAAATGAACCCGTTGAAAGGCGGCAAGCCGCTGATGGAGAGCGAGGCAATCAGGAAAAAGGTCCCCGTCCAGGGCATTTTTTTAATCAACCCGCCCAACTGCTCGATATTGCGGGTGTGGGTTTGGCTGTACACCGACCCCGCCCCGAAGAAGAGTTGCGACTTGAAGAGCGAGTGGTTGAAGACGTGAAAAATACCCCCGGCGAAGCCCAGGAAGGCCAGCGACGGGTCGTTGATGCCCAGCCCAATCATGCCCAGCCCGATGCCAATGCCGATGATGCCGATGTTTTCGAGGCTGTGAAAAGCCAGCATCCGCTTCAAATCGCGCTGCATAATGGCGTTGACGATGCCGTACACACCGTGAGCAGGGCGATGCCGAGGATGAAATACCCGATTTCGGCTTTCTGAAACTGCACGTAGCCCAACACCCGCAGAATGCCGTAAATACCCATTTTAATCATCACGCCCGACATCACCCCCGACACGTGTGAGGGAGCCGCCGGGTGCGCGTGCGGCAGCCAGCTATGCAACGGCACGAATCCGGCTTTGATGCCAAACCCGACGAAAAACAAGAGGAACAGCGGGAAATTAGGGTGGCTGGCGAAATACACCCCGAGCGCATCGAAGCTCCCCAGACCCGTTTCTGTTTGCAGCAACAAAAAAGCGATCATCAGAAAAATCACCCCGACGTGCATCTGAACGAGGTAGTTGAGACCCGCTTTGAGTACCTCCGGCTTTTCGTATTCAAAAATTACCACCAGAAACGAACTCACCGACATCAATTCCCACATAATCAGGAAGGGCAGCATTTCCTGTACCATGCACACCTGCAACATACTCAGATGCAGCAGATTGTAGGTAACGAAGTGCATACTCAGGGCGAGCCGGTTTTTGTACTGGCGCATATAGCCAATCCCGTAAATGCTCGCCATCAGCGTGGTGAGGTTGACAATCAGCATGAAAACCGCCGACAGAGCATCGATCCGAAAACGGACATTGCCCAGCAGGTACACCGCGTGTAGCGTGTAATCGACGGTGCCTTCGGAGAGCACTTGCCAAGCCACTACGCTGCTGGTCACCGCCAGAAACGCCGTGATGCCCAGACTCCAGAACGCTTTTGCCCGGTTGGGCAAGAGGATCAGCACAGGCAGGGCCAGCAAACTGATGCTCATAAACAGGATTAGGTTTTGCATTGAGAATGGGCGCTAAAAAATGGATAGGTAAGTCGGTTTACAAACGCTCTGGATCAAAACGTACCAAAACCGGCGCGAAGCAGCCCTAATAAAAAGTGAATTATTTGGAAATCAATCCGTTCGGGCAAAACAAAAAACGGAGCAAGCTCGGGTTTACGAACTTCTCCGTCGGGGAATCCGGGAAAGTTTAAATTCTGAAATTCTGAAACAGCACGAAAAACGGCTGCGACGGGCGGTTTGCGGCTAGGGATTCCGTCAGGGAAAGTAGCTTGCTGGAAGGAAAGTAAACCGCCAGCCAGGCTTGAAATGCGGGGACGATGGTTAAAGTAAGGGGGTCTTCGTCGCCGTGTACATCTTCTTGGCTTTCTTCGGCGATGACGTTGCCGGCGTAGCCACTGTCCTGATTCTGGTGGGTATGCTGAGTACTGACAACGGCTTTTTTTCCGGCCTGTTCCCCCACGATAACTGGCGAAACCACCAGTCGGAGGCTCGTCAGCAAAAGCAGGAAACACAGGTTGAGAACTTTCATAATAGCAATAAAGTGAGATGGGAGTTTTCCAAAAATCACCTTTCAGCCGCCGAACGTAATGGTCGATTTAGTCGTCTGCAAACTTTTTTCGTGAAAAATTAATCTCAGGAACACTTTCATGAAATGTGTCAAAAATTTCTTCAATAAATCAATAAGCGATACATCAACCCATTTGTTCACCAGAATATTCTTGATAAAGCTCTGATGAGCAGAAATTTACAGGTTTTTGAAATCACTAAATTGCTCCTGCCGAAGCACAAAAAAATAAGTCCTGCTCCCATCTGGCGGGAGAGCAGGACTCAAGCGAAGCTACTAATTTTTTACCGGACGACTTTAACCGTTTTGGCTTCCTTCGCTGAACTCACGCGCAGTAAATACAGCCCCGGCGCCTGACGGCTGATGTCCCAGTTGAGGTTTTCCTCGGCCTGGGCTTTCTCCACGTTTTGCTGGCGAATGGTCTGTCCGGCTCCGTTGAAGAGTTCCACTTTCAAGGCCTGGCCCATCGCTCCCCGCATGTTCACGCGCAAGCGGCCCTCGGTGGGGTTGGGGCTGACATTGACCTGTAAACCCTCCACCACTTCAGCATTTTCTTCGGCGGCCAGACGAGTTGGAACAGGCACTCCACCACACGCCCGGATGCGGAAGGGTGCCGAAGGAATACTCACGGATTTTACTCCACTCACAACAACTTGTGATCCGATTGGCCCGGGTGGTCCGATTGGCCCTGTCTCACCGGTCTCGCCGATCACGATACGGATGCGGTACCCACTCCCGGCGGGTACACTACTGGGAATCAACACAGTCTGACTACCCGAGACAACCACCCCCAAATCGGTGGTACCGCTGGCAAAACTACCGCTGGCGTTGGAGAGTTGTGCGTGCAACTCACCAGGGGAGTCGGGGCAGGAGGTATTGAAACCCAGGGTTACGGGATTTCCCGCGCAGACGGGTACGCCCGATACTGTTGGCGAACTCGACAGGGTTAGGCCCACCTTAGCCGTTGCGGTTTTATTGACAAAAACGCGTGAGTTGTGAAAACCATGCTGCCAGGAGTA